>NZ_DBGCJQ010000116.1:0-3482 GCF_048354975.1 Massilistercora timonensis
CCACCCGCCATAGAAATACCCTACCAGATAGATGGCCAGCATGCTTAAGTAGGTCACCTCGCCCCCTTCCTCCAGCTTCAGAGGCTTCATATAGGACAGGATCACCGCTGCCGCCACCAATATCAGGATCCACAGCCATTTTCGATTCCAGAGATACCCTTCCCTCATCATAATTCCTTCCTCACCGCGATCTCACTTAACTTCTTCTTGCGAACATGGAAATGCTTCCGGTAGAGGATATACCACACCAGGAAAATGAGGCCGCCTCCTCCGATCACCATCACATCAAAGGTGCTGGAGGCAGACTCCACCGGAATCCCGAAATGTTCATAGAACCGGCTTAAGAGATCTACCAGATAACCCTGTACCTGGATCACTGCCAGAACAATGGCCACAATGTTGATGATCAAGCCGTTTTTCCGCTCCACCTGGGCGTTTTTCAGATCCACCATATGCTCCAGGAATTCCTGCTGCTCATAATAATTCCGCCGCAGTTCATCATTTCCAAAGGCTTCCCGGATCTGATCCGCCTCCCGCTGGGTCCCGTAATAACGGAAATTCTGACTCTGCCAGAATCGTATGGTTTTGGCGTAATCCCGGTATAACTGGCTGATATACTGATACGATACATCCCCTTCGTTGGCCAGGGCATTGGAAACCTTCACCGTCATTTTATTTAACGCTGTATTCTGGAAGATCACCAGCTCGGCGATAAAAGCATAGGTGGCTGTCAGTTCGATCCGTTCCTTCTGAGTGAGACTTGCATAGTCATAGAGGACCATCGCCACCACATCCTCCGTCATATAAGCCTCATAATAGTCATACACCGCCCGGTTTTGTTCCGCCATCTCCTTCAGTCTGGGATAGCGGATATGGAAATCCTGGTGCATACTGTTGTAGGCCTCTGCCGTCAGGATATTGTAAAATTCCCCCTCATTTGCCGGCAGATCGGACATACACAGAAGGCTTTTGCCCCTTCCGCACAAAAGCAGCCCGTACTCCCTGCGCAGATAGGCGTTCAGGTCCTGATACCGGTAGAATCCTCTCTCGTCCATATCCTCCGGACGCCGGATCTTCAAATACCCATGGCTCAGCTGATCCTCCAGCTGAGACGTGGAATAACGGCAATCCGGGAAGAACAACATCAATACATACATATGGGAAGAAGGATGGGCAAAAAGCGACAGATACACTTTTTCCTCCCCCACGATATACGGACGGACAGTGTGATCCTCTTCATCCTCATACTCGTCCAGAGTATGAAGGAACTGAAAGTCCCCGATATAGATCCGTTTCAGCTCACTGACCAGGTCATTTTCATACTCATAGTTCAGACAGTCATCCAGAGCCGAAAGAAGCCAGGCAGGCACCTCCGGAACCTCTCTTTCCTCCTCTGGCTCCAGTAATTTTCGAAGCCTGGTATTCTTCACATTGTCTGCATAGGGCAGGAACAGATACACATCTTCTCTGTGAGTCTTAAAATACAGGTCATTGGCCAGAAGCTTCTTAAGATAAGGGCCATCGCACAGATAGACCTGATTGCCGTCCTCGATCTCGCGGTACAGACGGAACATCCGGCTTCGCAGGAATTTCTTACCGCCCTCAGAAACTGCCGTCCCGGCCAGCCCGCCGATATGAAATCCTTCCGCTTCCAGCTGGTTCAGATAAGCAACAAACCCGTTGGAAAGAGTAACGATCACTTCCTTGTCCTTCCGGTATTCCGGCAGCACCGCCACGGAAATGATAAACAGATGGTTCTCCTTCTCCCTGGAATAATCCGCCATCTCATCCGGCCGGATATCATCGTCCCGAATCTTCATCCCGGTCTCCACGATCTCTTCCCAGAGAGCCTCTCCCACAGGGAAGAAATTGATATACCCGGCAGGCTTCTCCCCATCCATCACGCAGACGAAGCTCCTGGGATTCCGGTCATACCGGGCCTCCATTTTAGACAGTTCGCCCACGTATTCCTGCTCATAACAGATCCGGTCGATCTCCATGATCCTGGGGAGGAAATCCCTCCCCATCTGTTCTCCCGTCAAAATCTGATAACTCATGCTTCTCTCCCAATTCTTCTTATGGGACGCTTCTTTAGTCCGCCTTCAGTTCCTTCCACAGCTCATTCATCATCTCTGTGATCTCCGGCTCTGTCTGCACGCAGACCTCGCAGTTCTCCGTGGCGTCATCCGCCGGCACCAGGGCCTCGTCCGCCCGCTCCTCATCGCTCAGGCTCTCGATCACCGCATCATTTGGCGTGGAATAGTAAATATACTCAAAATTGATCTTGGCGATATCCTCCCGGCACAGGAAATCCAGGAACTGCTGGGCCGCGTCCACATTGTCGCAGTTCTTGGTCATACACCAGGAATCCAGCCACACGTTGGACCCCTCCTTGGGGATCACATAAGCCAGATCCTCATTATACTCATTTCCCAGGTAGGCTTCCCCGGAGTAGACTACCGCCATGGTAGCGTTGCCCGCCACCACTTCATCTCTTGCCTCGTCCACCAGATAAGCCTGCACGTCCGGTTTCTGCTTCACAAGCAGGTCATAGGCCTCCCGGATCTCATTCTCGTTATTGGTATTAATAGAGTAGCCCAGATATTTCAGCGCTACCATATAGGTGTCCCGCATACTGTTCTGCATCACGATCTCGCCGGCATAATCCCCGTTGAACAGCACATCCCAGCTGTCCACCGGCGCATCCACCTTGGTGGTATCGTAAAGGATCCCAAGAGTTCCCCAGAAGTAAGGAACGGTATACTTGTTCTCCGGATCGAAGGCCTTGGAGAATTCCCAGTATTTGTCTCCGATATTTCCCCGGTTCTCCAGGGCTTCCATATCGATCTCCTGCACCTCGCCCTCGTCGATCAGCCGCTGCAGCATATAGTCTGTGGAGCACAGAAGGTCATAGTCCACCGCACCGGACACATACTTGGTATACATCTCCTCCGGCGTCAGGGCCTCCTCATACTTCACCTCGATCCCCGTCTCATCCTCAAACATATCCAGGACGATGGGATCCATGTACTCCCCGTAGTTAAACACTGTCAGGGTCTCCTTGGGGTCTCCCCCGCCGCCGCAGCCAATGGCGGCAGTCCCCAGCAGCATTGCGGCCAGAACCGCACTCAGCACTCTTTTTTTCATCTTGCATATCCTCCCTTTTCTTCCTTTTTATTATTTTTCTGCGGAGCGAAATTCACGATCAGCAGAATGATAAAGATCACTACGAAAATGATGGTGGAAAGAGCGTACATCTCCGGCTTAATCCCCTTGCGGATCTCTCCGTAGATCATGGTGGACAAGGTGTTGATTCCCGGCCCTTTCGTAAAATAGGTGATCACAAAGTCGTCCATGGACATGGTGAAGGCCATGAAAAATCCCGCCGCGATCCCTCCTGCCAGCTGAGGCAGGATGATCTTGAAAAAGGCGTAAACCGCATTGGCACCCAGATCCCGGGCCGCCTCGTAGATACTTAAGTT
>NZ_DBGCJQ010000117.1:0-7172 GCF_048354975.1 Massilistercora timonensis
GTTCCTGGAGCGGAGTCCCTTTAGCCACAAATATTACGTTTGCTCTGGATGCGCGGATCTTCTCCAGGACGTTCTGGTCTTCATACCCGTTGCAGTAGCCTGCGATCTCCAGATCCGGGTATCGCTCCTTCAGAGTCTTCTGTGCGCCCAGGTTACTGTCTTCCGCCGCTCCGTAGAAGAATACCCTGGCCCCCAGCTCCCGGGAATGTCTGCAGATCTCTTCCATCAGGTCGATGCCTGTGATCCGCTCCACCGTATAGTCTGCTGCCTTTACCACTGCAGACCCGTCCGCCAGAAACAGGTCGAACCCAAGGATTAAGTGTCTCATCTGCGGTTCCCGGACCGCCCGGACCACTTTCCTTGCATTGATGGCTACCACAGAGAGCTGATCACCCAAACGGATCGCTTCTCCCATAGCCGTCAGCATCTCTTCTTTTCTCATCATTGACAGGGGAACTCCTAATACGCTGATATTTCTCATAGCCATTTGCTCCTTTACTTTAGGCCGGTATACGCTGGGTTTCTTTATTCTGGAAATATCGCAGGATCGCTCCCACGATCCGTTCGCTGGCATGTCCGTCTCCGTAGGGATTCTCCGCCCTGCTCATCTGTCCGTACGCTTCCTCGTCGTCCAGAAGACGGCTTACCTCACGGAAGATATTTTCCGTGGATGTCCCTACCAGTTTCAGGGTCCCTGCCTCCACACCTTCCGGGCGTTCCGTAGTCTCCCTTACCACCAGCACCGGTTTCCCCAGGCTTGGCCCTTCCTCCTGGATCCCGCCGCTGTCTGTCAGCACCAGGTAGGATTTCTTGATCATATTATGGAAATCTGTCACTTCCAGAGGATCGATCAGGCGTACATGTTCATTTCCGGCAAACATTTCTTCCGCCAAGCCGCGCACCGTGGGATTCATGTGGCAGGGATAGATCACCCGCACGTCCGGATACCGGTCTGTGATCCGGTTCACTGCCGTAAAGACCCTGCGAAGGGGCGCACCCCAGTTCTCTCTTCTGTGGGCGGTAAGAAGAAGGATCCTGCTGTCACCGGCCCACGCAAGGACAGGATTGTCATAGGTTTCCTTCACCGTAGTCTGCAGAGCGTCGATGGCAGTATTCCCGGTCACAAAAATATGCTCCGGATTCTTATTCTCCTGAAGAAGGTTCTTCAGGCTCCGCATAGTTGGGGTAAAATGCAGTTCCGCCAGATTGCCCACCATCTGCCGGTTGGCTTCCTCCGGATAAGGCGCGTAGAGGTCGTAGGTCCGAAGCCCTGCCTCCACATGTCCCACCGGAATTCTGTGATAGAACGCGGACAGAGCCGAGGCGAAAGTGGTTGTGGTATCTCCGTGGACAAGCACAAGATCCGGTTCCTCTCTGTCCAGAATCTCTCCCAGCCCTTCCAAAATCCTTCCGGTCACTGCCTCAAGAGTCTGACCCCGCTTCATAATGTTCAGATCATAGTCCGGAACGATCTGGAATGTTTCCAGAACGGAATCCAGCATCTCTCTGTGCTGGGCTGTTACACATATCACACTTTGAATCTCCTGCCTGTGTCGGTTCATCTCCTGAATGACCGGAGCCATCTTGATCGCTTCCGGCCGGGTTCCGAAGATACTCATCACCTTGATCATGTCCTCACCTTCCTGTAATCATTTTTACGTTTCTATTATAAACTTTTACCAAAAATGTTCATCAAATCGACTTTAGTGCTTAGTTAAATAATCGTTAAAAAATCCACCATAATATAAAAACAACCATTGAAAAATATGCGAAACACATATTTTTCAATGGTTGTCTCTGAATCTTTTTTCTCTTTATCGAAGGCTGCGCAACGCCTTTTCTACCCAGGTTTTATCTTCCTGATAGGTCACGCCAAACCACTGATCATGAGACCACAGTACCTTCACCCGTGCCTTTCCTGCCCGCAACAGAATGCCAATAATATCCGGAAGCAGATACTCCTGTTTCCCTTCATTTTCTCGCACTCGATCTAGAAAATCTTCAAAACCTTTTTCTAAAACAGGGAATATCTCAGGAGTCAATCCCCACATATTCATGGATACCGGTCGCCCTGTATCAATATCCTGCAAACCTTCTCCAGTCTCCACCGCAGCCCCTTCCGGAGTCTTCATAATATGATGGGTTTCAATAATATCTGACAGGAATCCCTTTGAATCAACGTCACATATACCTCGGGTTACACCTCCATTTTCGCTTAAAGTATTACCTAAGACAAATCCTACCATGCAGAAATCCAGTCTCACATCGCCAATAGTTTTTTTACTCTCCTGCTCACGGGTCAGATAAGCATAAGCCTTCTGGTAAGCTTCTTTTCCGTAGTAATCATCAGAGTTAACTACCAGAAACGGTTCTGCCACAACATCTTTGCAGCACAAAACCGCTTGCCCTGTTCCCCAGGGCTTTTGTCTGACTTTGGCTTTCTCCAGATACTTTTCCGCCACATCCTGGATTTCCTGATATACATATACAGTCTCAACCTGCTGTTCAATACGTCTGCCAATCCGTTCTTTAAATGTTTCTTCCAAATCTCTGCGGATCACAAATACTACTTTATCAAACCCGGCTTCCATTGCATCCTGAATCGCATAGTCCACGATCACTTCTCCATTAGGCCCGACCTGTGCCAACTGCTTAATTCCGCCATAACGGCTTCCAATCCCCGCTGCCATCACAACCAGTGTTGCCTTCCCCATTGTTTATTCTCCTTATCTATGCTATCAAAACTTATAAAAGTATAACTCCTCCTCCGGGTTCCTACAAGCTTTATCACAAAACTCTAACTTAAACTTAAAGAAACCTTTAAGTTCATAGTAAACATACTTTATAACTGCTTTTTAACGCCTGTCATGGGCCTTGTGGTCTTCCACATGAACCACCTCTCCTTCTGCTGGATATGCTTTCTTTTTGTCATATTCATAGATACTTCGTCTCTGTTCCTCTTCCGATTTTTTCCTTTTTATGTCGATTTTTGTCAAAATATTTCTAATTTTTGTCTTCCATATTTTTCCATATTATATTTTGAAAGGTTATACTAAAGAAAAAGGGGGCGTTACTATGTCCAGACGTATTCGCGAATTGCTTCTGACACTTGGGATCCACTCCACCTACCGTGGTTTTCACTTCCTTGTCTACGCTCTTTTGCTCTGCCTGGAAGATGAAAACTACCTGCTCAGCGTCAGCAGTACTCTTTACCCGACCGTGGCGGAACACTTCGATACTTCCGGCGCCAATGTGGAGCACTGTATCCGCACTGCCATCGGCAGCTGCTACTACCACGGGAACAGGGCGTTTCTCTTCCAGATCGCCAGATATGAGCTGCCGGTCAAACCGACCAACAGTGAATTCCTCGACATTCTCTATCATTATCTCATCTCTCAGGGAGCAAAAGATCTCCCGTTCTAATTCTCAAATCCCAGTTCTTCTGGATCGACCGCTGATTCCCGGTCAGAAAGCAGTAAGAGGCTGTGACATTCCTACGTCACAGCCTCTTATATTATCTCAAAGAAATAGCCTGTCTGATTACCCGTCCTGCCGGATCTTCTGCAGCGCCCGTTCCACCCAGGCCTTGTCCTCCTGGTAGGTCACGCCCAGCCACTGCTCGTGGGACCACAGCACCTTTACCCGGACCTTGCCTGCCCTAAGCAGGCTGTCAATGATATCCGGGAGCAGATATTCCCCGGTTCCTCCGTCTTCTTCCGCCTGATCCAGGAACCGGTCAAATCCCGCTTCCAGGATAGGAAAGATCTCCGGGGTCAGCCCCCACATGTTCATGGAGACCGGATGGCTTGCATTCACCGGCTGCAGGCCCTCGTCTGTCTCCACCGCAGCCCCCTCCTCTGTCTTCACGATATGGCGGGTCTCTGTGATATCCTGGAGGAAGCCCTCCGGAGTCACGTCGCATATCCCGCGGGTCACGCCGCCGTTCTCGCTTAAAGTATTTCCCAGCACAAAGCCTACCATGCACAAATCCAGCTTCCCGTCCCCGGAAATGCCTTTCTCTTCCTTCTCCCGGGTCAGGCAGGCGTAAGCCTCCCGGTAGGCTTCTTTTCCATAATAGTCGTCGGAGTTGATCACCAGGAAGGGTTCTGCAACCACGTCCCTGCAGCAGAGCACCGCCTGTCCGGTCCCCCAGGGTTTCTTCCGGTTCCCGGCCTTCTCCTGATACTGCCCGGGCACGTCCTGGATCTCCTGGTACACATAGACCGTCTCCACCAGCGGTTCCACCCGCCGGCCGATCTTCTCTCTGAAGATCTCTTCCAGGTCCTTACGGATCACGAACACTACTTTGTCGAATCCTGCTTCCATGGCGTCCTGGACTGCATAGTCCAGGATCATCTCTCCTTTTGGCCCCACCTGAGCCAGTTGTTTGATTCCCCCGTAGCGGCTTCCGATGCCCGCCGCCATCACTACCAGAGTCGCTTTTCCCATAATTGAATCTCCTTATTTTAAATACCATTCTACCGTATTCTGGAGCCCTTCTCTTAACCCGGTCTTCGGCCGCCAGCCAAGCTGCCGGACTTTCCCGGCATCCAGGGCATACCGCCTGTCATGGCCCTTCCGGTCCTCCACGAATGTGATCCTGCCGCCGGAAGGAAGCAAGATCCCCTCTTCTTCCATAACCTGGCGCACTTCCCGGATCATCTCCAGATTCTGCCGCTCACAGGAGGCGCCGATATTGTAGATTTCTCCAGGCTTTCCCTTTTCCCAGATCATTTCCAGGGCCCGCACATGATCCTCCACATAGATCCAGTCCCGGATATTCCTGCCGTCTCCATAGACCGGGATCTCCTTTCCCTCAAGAAGGTTCCGGATCACCGTGGGGAGAAACTTCTCCCGGTGCTGCCTGGGGCCGTAATTGTTGCCGCAGTGCGTGACATTTGCCGGAAATCCATAAGTGTGGATATAAGAGGATACCAGCAGGTCGCCGGCCGCCTTGCTTGCAGCGTAGGGATTGTTGGGGCGGCAGAAAGAAGTCTCCCGGGAAGGAGCCTCGTCCGCCTCAAGGGATCCGTAGACTTCATCGGTGGACACATAGAGGAACCGCTTCCCTGGCCGGAAGCTGTCATCCTCCCGCTCCCACGCCTGCCGGGCCGCCTCCAGGAGGGTCTGGGTTCCCAGCACGTTGGTGCGCACGAACACGGCGGAATCCCGGATACTGCGGTCCACATGACTTTCCGCCGCGAAGTGGAACACTGCGTCAATATCATACTCCCGGAAGATTCCCTCCACCACGGGCGCATCGCAGATGTCTCCCTGCACAAAGTGATAGGCGGATCCCCGACAGATGCCCTCCAGGTTCGCCGGATCCCCCGCATAAGTCAGCTTGTCTAAGTTGACCACGCAGATGTCTTCCCGGGTCCTGTGGATCCAGTCTATGAAATTGGAGCCGATAAACCCGGCTCCGCCGGTTACCAGGATTGTCGTCATACTGTCTCTTTCCTTCTCTATTCTCCCAGGGTCTCCCGGATCTTTCCCTGGATCTCGCTGACCGAGCCCCAGTTGGGGATCGTCACATACAGCGGGCCACCGCTGTAGGAATAGCAGGGCTGTTTGGTGCTGTCGTCCCCGGTGGCCGCCACGGATTCGATCTCCCATCCCTCCATATCGTCAAGCTGCATGCGGATCAGGGATTTGATCTGAGCTTCCGACATGTTGGTCTCCGCATTTCCGGTGACACTGTTGATCATTCCATTTGCCCGGAAAAGGATCATGGGGGACATGGCCTTCTTGATCAGTCCGGTCAGAAGCGCCTGCTGATTCTTCCCCCGCTGGTTGTCCCCGGAGATAAATGCTTTCCGCTCCCGCACAAAGGCCAGCGCCTCCTTGCCGTTGAAATGATTCTTCCCTTCTTTTACTTCCACAATGGCTCCGGCGGCTTTCCCTGTGGTGAACGCCACTTCCGACTCCACGTCCACGCCGCCCATCACATCCACGATCTCCTCCACGGAGGTAAAATTCACCCGCACATAGAAGGGGATCTCCGTGTCGTAGAGATTTTCCAGGGTGGCGATGGAGGTGTCGATGCCGTAGATCCCCGCATGGGTCAGCTTGTCGTTCTGGCCTTCCGACACGCCCGGGATCTGGATGTAGTAGTCCCGGGGCGTGGTGGTCAAAAGGATCTTGTGAGTCCTGGGGTTGATAGTAGCGATCAGGTTCACATCACTTCTGCTGTTCTGGGTGATATCTCCGTACACGTCGATGCCGCTGATATACACGTTAAAGGGCTGCACCGTCACCGGCAGAGCGTGTTCCGCCTGATAAGCCCCGCTCTCTTCCCCCGTGGCGATGGTGTCCAGGGCCGCGTTCACCTTCAGAGTGTAGAGCCCCAGCACGATGAAAAGGGCGCTGGCCGCCAGCGACAAAAGCCGGCCGCCGCCTTTCTTCCCCCTGCGCTTCATGGCCCGCCTCTGCCGGAAGGTAACCAGAAGCAGGAAGAAAAGCAGGATCCCCGCCAGACCCAGCATGTATTTCAATGGCAAAATCCCAAGGATCAGCATGGCGCCCAGAAGAAAAAGCGAGGCCGCCAGCTGGACCATCCAGAGGATCTTATTGAAGCCCCCCGCCTTCGCCGGCTGCCTGTCCCGCTTCCGGCTGTTACGCCGTCTTCTCCCGTTCCCTGGGGCCTTCCCGCCCTCCATCGGATGCGATTTAATGTATTTTAACTGATCCCGGTACTCCATGGTAGTTATCCTTTCTCTGTATGATGAGAGTATACCCCATTTTGTCGAAGTTTCGCAAGTGGGGACGTGGTATTTTCGAAAATACCACGTCCCAGATTAAAAATACCCTGTCCCTTTTTGACGGATCCGCGCAATTTCGGCCTTGTGGCCCGCATCGTCCAGAGGTGTCTCCAGATAAAAAGGAAGATGTCTCAACCGGGGATGTGCAACGATCTGCATCAGCGCCTCCATGCCGATCTCTCCCTCACCGGTGACGGCATGGCGGTCTTTGCGGGAACCAAAGGGCATCATGCTGTCATTGAGATGGACCGCCTTGAGAAGTTTAAGCCCCAGGATCTCATCAAATTCCTGCAGCACACCATCCAGGTCATGGACGATATCATACCCCGCCGCAAATACATGGCAGGTATCCAGGCAGATCCCGATCCGCTCCGGATGTGCAGCCCCGTCCCGGATAGCCCACAGTTCTTC
>NZ_DBGCJQ010000118.1:0-13505 GCF_048354975.1 Massilistercora timonensis
GACGGGGAGGGTTATTCTACTCAGAAAGCAGAGAAGAGTATCGGGGAGATGAAGGATTTCTACGGGAACTTCCTGGTGGTGGTGCGGGCGCTTGCCTACATCCTGACTCTGGGAAGAGAAGGCGTCCGGGAGGCCAGCCAGAACGCGGTGCTCAACGCCAACTACCTGATGCACGGATTAAAGGATCTCTATCCCATGGCCTATGACAAGATCTGTATGCATGAATTTGTCATGAGCCTGAAGGACCTGAAGAAGGAGACGGGGATCTCGGCCATGGATATCGCCAAGGGACTTCTGGACCGGGGTATCCATCCGCCTACCATGTATTTCCCGCTGATCGTGGAGGAAGCGCTGATGGCGGAGCCTACTGAGACAGAGTCCAGGGAGACCCTGGATGACGCCATCCAGGTATTCCGGGAGCTCTATGAGCTGGCGAAGACCGAGCCGGAGAAGCTCCATCAGGCTCCGGTGACCACACCGGTGACCCGGCTGGACGAGGTGAACGCGGCCAGACATCCGGTGCTGCGGTATGATTTTGAAGCCGTTTCCGGGGAAGAGGGACAGGCATGATCGGGAAGCTGTTCTTCCTGGAGAGTGATTCCTTTGATCCTTATAAGAATCTGGCGCTGGAGGAACTGCTCCTGGAATCCTGCGGGAGAGATATAGGTATCCTCTATCTGTGGCAGAACCAGAAGACGGTGGTGATCGGGCGGAATCAGAACGCCTGGGCCGAGTGCCGGACGGAAGAACTTAAGCAGGCGGGCGGGAAACTGGCCCGCCGCCTTTCCGGCGGGGGAGCGGTCTTCCATGACCTGGGGAATCTTAATTTTACCTTTGTGGTTGGAAAAGAGGATTATCATATTCCCCGGCAGCTGGAGGTGATCCTGGGGGCGCTGCGAAGGCTTGGGATCCCGGCGGAGAAGTCGGGGCGCAACGATCTTCTGGTGGAAGGAAAAAAATTTTCCGGAAATGCCTTCTATGAGCAGGGGGATACCTGGTATCACCACGGCACCCTGATGGTGGATGTGGACAAAGACAGCCTGACCCGATATCTTACTGTGTCCAAAGAAAAGCTGGAGTCAAAAGGGGTGGCCTCGGTGAGATCCCGGGTGGCGAACTTAAGGGAGTTCAAGCCGGACCTTACGGTGGAAGAGCTAAAGAATGCTCTGGTATCTGTCCTGGAAGAGGTATACGGCCTGGAGGCCAAAAGGATCTCAAAGGAGGACCTGGATCTGGAAAGGCTGGCAGAAAAACAGGAGAAATATGCCTCCTGGGACTGGCTCTACGGGAAACGGATCCAGTTTCAATACCAGGCGTCAAAGCGGTTCTCCTGGGGAGGGATGGAACTTTGGTTTCAGGTCCAAAGCGGCCGGATCCGGGCGCTTAAGATCTATTCCGATTCCCTGAAACCAGGTTTGATGGAAATTATAGAAGACTCTCTGACCGGAGTGTGTTATAATAGAGACGATCTTTTGGCTGCCATGGGAGAGATCCGAGGGGGCAGCCGGGAGGAAACCACTATGCTGCAGGATCTGGAAGATTGGTTTGGCAGCATGGAGCTGTAGAGAAGAGAAAGGAAAAAGATGGGACAACACTATGATGTGATGGTGATCGGCGCCGGACCGGGCGGCTATGTGGCGGCCATCCGGGCGGCAAAGCTGGGACTTCACGTGGCGGTGGTGGAAGAAGACCGGGCAGGAGGGACCTGCCTGAACCGGGGGTGCATCCCGGCCAAGGCCATGATCCATGCAGCCGAAACCTACCGGTCCGCTCGGGAGGCAGACCGGTTTGGCGTGGAGACAGGAAGGGTTTCTTTTGATTACGGGAAGATCCTGGCCTACAAAGAAGAGACCACCGACGCCCTGGTGCAGGGTGTGGAGCAGCTTCTTGCAGGGAACGGTGTGGACCGCCTTGCCGGGAAGGGGACGCTGCTTGCCGGGAAGAAGGTGCGGGTCACCACGGAGGAGAAGGAAGAAGTGTATGCCGCGGACCATATCATCCTGGCGGCAGGATCCAAACCGTTGCTTCTGTCCATCCCGGGAATGGATCTTCCGGGAGTGCTCACCAGCGACGGATTATTTCGTCTTCAGGAATGCCCTGAGAGCCTGGCTATCATCGGCGGCGGGGTGATCAGCGTGGAATTTGCCACCGCGTTCGCGGGCCTTGGGACGAAAGTGACCATCCTGGAGGCTTTGCCCAGACTGGTGCCAAACCTGGACAAGGAGATCTCACAGAACCTGAAGATGATCTTAAAAAAGCGGGGCGTTGACATCCACACCTCTGCGTCGGTGCAGGAGGTGGCGGAGGAAGACGGCCGCTATGTCCTAAGGTTCACGGAGAAGGAAAAAGAGCAGGAGGTATCCGCCCGGTACGTGCTCTGCGCGGTGGGAAGAGTTCCCAATACAGAGGGACTTTTCGCAGAAGACGCCCTGCCGGACATGGAGCGGGGACGGGTGCTGGTGGATGAGAAGTTTGAGACCAGCATCCCCGGAGTCTATGCCATCGGCGACCTGATCTTCGGCATGCAGCTGGCCCACACTGCCAGCGCCCAGGGAACTGTGGTGGCGGAACATCTGGCAGGAAGGAGCGCTTCTGTGGACCTTTCCGTGGTTCCCTCCTGTGTCTACACCGATCCGGAGATCGCCTCGGTGGGACTGACAGAAGAGGACGCCAAAGAGCAGGGGATCCCTGTGCGGGTGGGCAAGTTCATTATGAGCGCCAACGGGAAGAGCCTGATCTCCAGAGAAGAGCGGGGATTTGTGAAGATCCTGGCAGCAGAGGAGTCGGGCGTGATCCTGGGAGCTCAGATGATGTGCGCCCGGGCCACTGATATGATCGGCGAGTTGGCGACGGCGGTTGCCAACGGGCTGACCGCAAAGCAGCTGCTTCGTGGGATGCGGGCCCATCCCACCTACAACGAAGGCGTAGGCGAGGCCCTGGAGGAACTGGAAGGCGGAGCTGTCCATGTGGTGCCCCGCAGGAAACGATGATGACAGGAGATTGAGTGAGGAGGAGAAAGCAATGGGATTTAAAAGTGACATTGAGATCGCGCAGGAAGCCAAGATGAAGGAGATCCGGGAGATCGCGGACAGCCTGGGGATCCCGGAGGATTATGTGGAGAACTACGGCAGATACAAAGCCAAGATCGACTACCGGTATTATAAGGATGAGCTGGAGTCCCGTCCGGATGCCAAACTGATCCTGGTGACCGCCATCAACCCGACTCCGGCAGGAGAAGGCAAGACCACCACCACCATCGGCGTGGCAGACGCCATGAACCGGCTGGGCAAGAAGACCATGGTGGCCTTAAGAGAGCCCTCCCTTGGACCGGTATTTGGCGTGAAGGGCGGCGCTGCCGGCGGCGGCTACGCACAGGTGGTCCCCATGGAGGACATCAACCTGCATTTCACTGGCGACCTGCATGCCATCGGCGCGGCCAACAATCTGATCGCGGCCATGCTGGACAATCACATCCATCAGGGAAACGCCCTGGATATTGACACCAACCGGGTAACCTGGCGGCGGTGCGTGGATATGAATGACCGGCAGCTCCGCAGCATCGTGGACGGCCTGGGAGCCAAGGCGGACGGCGTGACCCGTCAGGACGGTTTCGATATCACCGTGGCCTCCGAGATCATGGCAGTGTTCTGCCTGGCAAGCGACGTTCTGGATCTGAAGGAGCGGGTGGCCAGGATCATCGTGGGATACTCCCGTTCCGGCAAACCGGTGACTGCCGGCGACCTGCATGCAGAAGGCGCGGTAGCAGCACTTTTGAAAGACGCTTTGAAGCCTAATCTGGTCCAGACCCTGGAAGGAACTCCCGCCTTTGTTCACGGCGGACCTTTTGCCAATATTGCCCACGGCTGCAACAGTGTGATCGCCACCAAGATGGGACTGAAGCTGGCGGATTACATGGTGACAGAGGCAGGATTCGGCGCGGATCTGGGGGCAGAGAAATTCCTGGACATCAAGTGCCGGATGGCAGGCCTGAAACCAAACGCAGTTGTGATCGTGGCCACCATCAAGGCCCTGAAATACAACGGCGGCGTTCCAAAGACCGACCTGCAGGAGGAGAACCTGGAGGCGCTGGAGAAGGGAATCCCCAATCTTCTGAAGCATGTGGAAAATATTACCCAGGTATATCATCTCCCCGCAGTGGTAGCCATCAACCAGTTCCCTACAGACACAGAGGCGGAGATCGAATTTGTGCGGGAGAAATGTAAAGAGCTGGGCGTCAACGTGGCGCTGTCCCAGGTATGGGCCAAAGGCGGAGAAGGCGGAGAAGAGCTGGCCAAAGAGCTGTTCCGTCTCTGCGAGGAGGACAGCCACATGGAATACGCCTATGATCTGAATCTGTCCATCAAGGAGAAGATCGAGGCCATTGCCACCAAGATCTACGGGGCGGACGGAGTGGATTACACACCTAAGGCCAACAAGGAGATCAAGACTCTGGAAGAGATCGGGCTGGGCGGACTGCCCATCTGTATGGCCAAGAACCAATACTCCCTGACGGACGACGCCAAGAAGCTGGGCCGTCCTACAGGATTTCGGATCACCATCCGGGATATCACCGCTTCCTCAGGAGCTGGATTCCTGGTCGCCCTTACCGGAGATATTATGAAGATGCCGGGACTTCCCAAAGTGCCGGCGGCTGAGAAGATCGATGTGGATGCCAACGGCGTGATCTCCGGACTGTTCTAGGAGGACCGGGATCATGATGCTGGAGAAAAAGACCACGGAATTTCTCGATGTGCTGTCTTCCAAAGAGCCAGTGCCGGGCGGGGGAGGAGCCTCCGCCACGGTGGGCGCTTTCGCCGGCGCCCTGGGCATGATGGTGGCGAATCTCACCATCGGGAAGAAGAAATACGCCGGGGTGGAAGAGGAGATCAAAGAAAGCCTGGAGCATTTGCGAGGGCTTCAGAAGGAACTGATCCGTCTGACAGACGCAGATGCCGAAGCCTTTGAGCCCCTTGCCAAAGCCTATGGCCTTCCAAAGGAGACGCCAGAGCAAAAAGCTCACAAGGAGGCGGTCATGGAGACAGCTCTTTATGAGGCCAGTCTGGTTCCCCTGGAGATCATGGAGACCATCGCTGAAGTGATGGAGGAGCTGGAGCTTCTGGGGGAGAAAGGAAGCCGGCTGGCGTTAAGTGATGTAGGCGTGGGTATCCTGTTTGCCCAGGCCGCGCTGGAGGGCGCTTCCCTCAATGTATTTATCAATACCGGGATGATGAAGGACCGGGAGAGGGCGGAGGCGCTGGACCGGCAGGCGGACCGGCTGATCGAAGAAGGCGGCCGGAAGAAGGAGCAGATTTACCAGAAAGTGCTGAAACAGCTCCGGCAGCAGTGACCGTAAAAAGGAGAGAAAAGAATGAGTACAGTCATGATGGGAACAGACGTGGCAAAGTCCATGAAGGAAGACCTGATCTGTCAGACCGAAGAACTGAAAAGCCAGGGCGTGGAACCCACGCTTTGTATCCTGCGGGTAGGAGCGCGGCCGGACGACTTAAGCTATGAGCGGGGCGCGAAAAAGCGGATGGAACTGGTGGGCATCCGGTGCCAGGTAGTGGAACTTCCGGAAGACATTTCCCAGGCAAAGCTGGAGGAAACCTTCCGGGAGATCAACCAGGATCCGGCCATCCACGGCATTCTTGTCTTCCGGCCCCTTCCGGGACATCTCTCGGAAGAGCCCCTTAAGGCTCTCATGGATCCCCGGAAGGATGTGGACTGCATGAGTCCGGTAAATATGGCGAAGATCTTTGCCGGAGATGAGACAGGATTCGCCCCCTGCACGGCAGAGGCTGTGATGACCATGCTGGATGCCTACGGCATCGATCCAAAAGGGAAACGGGCAGTGGTGGTAGGACGGAGCATGGTGATCGGGAAGCCGGCGGCCATGCTGCTTCTGAAGAAAAACGCCACCGTTACCATCTGCCATACCCGCACGGAGGATCTGGCAGCCACCTGCAGGGCCGCCCAGATCCTGGTGGCGGCAGCAGGAAAGCCAAAGATGATCACCGGGGATATGGTGGGCGAAGGCGCCGTTGTAGTGGATGTGGGGATCAATGTGGACGAAGCCGGGAATCTCTGCGGAGACGTGGATTTTGAAGAGGCAAAAGAAAAAGCGGATTCCATCACCCCGGTGCCAAAGGGCGTGGGAAGCGTGACCACTTCGGTGCTGGCCGCTCATGTGCTCCGCAGCGCCGGATATCTGCAGAGAAAGTAGGAGAATTGGGATGAAACGAATGATGATGATCTGCCTTCAGGGCATTGGCGCAGGGCTGGCCATTTCCATCGGAGGGACTGTTTATCTGTCTGTGGAGCAGCCGGTGGTGGGAAGCGTGCTTTTCGCGGTGGGGCTCTACGCCATTGTGCTGAACGGTCTCTATCTGTATACTGGTAAAGTGGGATATCTGGTGGAGCAGGAGAAGCCGGCTCCTTATCTTATGCTTCTTCTTGCCACCTGGATCGGGAATCTTCTGGGAACCGCCGCAGGAGCGGCCCTTATTCTGCAGACCCGGGTGGGGAGCGGCTTAAGGGAGCGGGTCCTTGGGATCTGCCAGACCAAGCTGGGGGACGATCCTTTCAGTATCCTGATCCTGGCGGTCTTCTGCGGGATCCTGATGTATGTGGCGGTAGACGGGTTTAAGAGCAAGGAAAATCCGCTGATCCTGATCTTCTGTGTCAGCGTATTTATCCTGTGCGGGTTTGAACACTGCATCGCCAATATGTTTTATTTTTCCCTGGCGGGGGTATGGTCGGCGAAGACGTTTGGATATCTTCTTGTCATGACCCTGGGGAACAGCCTGGGAGGTATGCTGATCCCTGCGCTTAAGCGGGTGCAGCCATAAATTTTGAAAGAGGAGAATGATCATGGGATATCAAGTAGCTATCGACGGGCCGGCCGGTGCCGGGAAAAGCACCATCGCCAAACTGGTGGCGAAGGAGAAAGGATTCATCTATGTAGATACAGGCGCCATGTACCGGGCGCTGGCAGTATATTTCCTGGATCAGGGGATCCGGGCGGAGGATACAGATAAGATCATCCGGGCCGTAGGCCAGGCAGAGGTGAAGATCCGGTACGAGGAAGGGCTCCAGCAGGTTTATCTCAACGGGGTTAATGTGACCGGAAGACTCAGGGAGGAAGCAGTGGGAAATATGGCCTCCAAAAGCTCCGCTATCCCGGAGGTGCGGGCCAAGCTCCTGGATCTTCAGAGAGGGCTGGCGCAGGAAGAAGATGTGGTGATGGACGGCAGGGACATCGGGACCTGCGTGCTTCCGGAAGCAGATGTGAAGGTGTTCCTCACCGCCAGCGTTGAGACCAGGGCCAGAAGGCGCTATGATGAGCTTCAGGAGAAGGGAGTTTCCTGCGACCTGGAAGAGATCAAAGCGGATATCCGGGAGCGGGATGAGCGGGATATGACCCGCGAGACAGCGCCTCTTCGCCAGGCGGATGACGCGGTGCTCATTGACAGTTCGGATATGACCATCCCGGAAGTGACTGCGGCTATCGCAGAATTATGCAAATAAAAGAATCCTGTGGCAACTGCCAGAAATCTGTGCTACTATGTTTAACAGAGCATTTATTTCTGGCAGTTTTTCATGCCCTGTCTGTGGGCGCTGCCGGGGAAGGAGAGAAATCTGTCATGAAGATCGAGCTGGCGAAAACAGCGGGATTCTGCTTTGGCGTCCGCCGGGCGGTGGACACCGTCTATCAGCAGGCGGAAGGAGAAGGCGAAAAGCCAATTTACACTTACGGGCCTATCATCCACAATGCAGAGGTGGTGAAGGATCTGGAACAAAAGGGCGTCAGAGTTCTGGAGACAGAAGAGGAACTGGCGGCTGTCACGGAAGGGACCGTGATCATCCGTTCCCACGGGGTCCCAAAGAAGATCTGCGATCTGATGGAAGAAAAAGGGATCCGCTGTGTGGACGCCACCTGTCCTTTTGTCAAGAAGATCCACCGGATCGTGGCCGAAGAAAGCGAGAAAGGCGCCCACATCATTATCATCGGGAACCCGGAACACCCGGAGGTGGTGGGTATCAGCGGCTGGGCCAAAGGGGAGGTGACCATCATCCAGACTAAAGAGGAGGCGGCAGCCTTTCAGATCCCGGATCCGGGGCAGAAGGTCTGTGTGGTTTCCCAGACGACATTTAATTACAATAAATTCAAAGAATTAGTTGAAATTATTGAGGAAAAGCGGTATGATATAAATGTTTTAAATACGATTTGCAGTGCCACAAAAGAGCGTCAGGAAGAGGCTTATGACATTGCGAAGCGGGTGGATGCGATGATCGTGATCGGCGACATGCGAAGTTCAAACACTCGAAAGTTATTTGAAATCTGCAGAAATGCATGCGCGGATACGTACTATATACAGACACTTGACGATTTGGATATGAATCAATTAAGGTCCGTGGAAACAGTAGGTATTACAGCAGGGGCATCCACGCCCAACAAAATAATTGAGGAGGTTCAAAATAATGTCAGAAAAAACTTTTGAACAAATGTTGGAAGAATCATTTAAGACTATCAGAAATGGAGAGGTCGTTGATGGTACCGTCATCGATGTAAAACCAGATGAGATCATTTTAAATATCGGATACAAGGCGGACGGGATCATCATGAGAAATGAGTACACCAACGAGCCCAACGTGGATCTGACAACCATGGTGTCTGTTGGCGATACAATGACGGTAAAGGTTCTGAAGGTGAATGACGGAGAAGGACAGGTTCTCCTTACCTATAAGAGACTGGCGGCTGAGAAGGGCAATGAGCGTCTGAAAGAGGCTTATGAGAATCACGAAGTGCTGAAGGCTCCGGTAACCCAGATCCTGGGCGGCGGCTTAAGCGTAGTGATCGAGGAGGCGAGAGTCTTCATCCCGGCAAGCCTGGTTTCTGACACCTATGAGAAGGACCTGAGCAAATATCAGGATCAGGAGATCGAATTCGTGATCAGCGAGTTCAATCCAAGAAGAAACCGCATCATCGGCGACCGCAGACAGCTTCTGGTAGCTGAGCGGGCTGAGCGTCAGAAAGAACTGTTTGAGAAACTGAAAGTAGGAGATACCGTAGAGGGAACGGTTAAGAATGTGACCGACTTCGGCGCATTTATCGACCTTGGCGGGATCGACGGCCTGCTTCACATTTCCGAGATGTCCTGGGGACGGGTTGAGAATCCCAAGAAGGTCTTCCAGGTAGGCGAGACCGTGAAGGTGCTGATCAAGGATATCCACGACACCAAGATCGCCCTGAGCCTGAAGTTCCCGGAGACCAATCCCTGGGCCAACGCTGCTGAGGATTACGCGGTAGGCAAGGTGATCGAGGGCAAGGTTGCGAGAATGACAGATTTTGGCGCATTCGTAGAGCTGACCCCGGGCGTGGACGCGCTGCTCCATGTTTCCCAGATCTCCAGAGCTCACGTGGACAAGCCTTCCGATGTACTTTCGGTAGGTCAGGTGATCACAGCCAAGATCGTAGATCTGAATGTGGATGAGAAGAAGATCAGCCTGAGCATGAAAGCGTTAGAGTCTGCTGAGGCAGAAAGTGTGGACAACGGTGATTCTGAGGAAGCATAATCCTGGAAAATATCACATGGAATTCAGTAAGGATAGAGGCTGATCGGTCTCTATCCTTTGTCTGTTAAAAAAGCGTCAAGGTGTATCTGGAAATGTACAAGGAATTCACCTTTTTCACTAGATAAAAGGGGCGTTTTCTTGTATAGTTATAAAAGAGAGTAAAAAGGAAGGAAGGAAAAGGAATGGCATTGTTAACATTTAAGGGTGGTATCCACCCGGATGACGGCAAGGAGCTGGCAAAGGGCTCAGAAATCGTCGATCTGAAGCCAACTGGAAACCTGGTCTATCCGGTTTCGCAGCACATCGGCGCCCCGGCTGCACCAGTCGTTAAAGTTGGGGATGTGGTTCTGAAAGGACAGAAGATCGCGGAAGCAGG
This sequence comes from Massilistercora timonensis, assembly GCF_048354975.1. Taxonomy (NCBI): domain Bacteria; kingdom Bacillati; phylum Bacillota; class Clostridia; order Eubacteriales; genus Massilistercora; species Massilistercora timonensis. The sequence goes on from NZ_DBGCJQ010000118.1 coordinate 9,953, forward strand.
CGGCTTTGTTTCCGCACCTATCTACGCTTCCGTATCCGGAACTGTAAAAGCGATCGAACCTCACCTGAACCCCACCGGCGGCACGGTCAACAGTATCGTGATCGAGAATGACGGGGAGTACAAAGAGGTTGAATATCCGGAGACAAAACCGCTGGAAGAGATGAGCAAGGAAGAGATCCTGAACGCCATCGGCGAAGCGGGTGTGGTTGGTATGGGCGGAGCCGGTTTCCCCACCAAGGTGAAGCTGTCCCCCAAGGAGCCGGACAAGATCGACTACGTGATCGCAAACTGTGCGGAGTGTGAGCCTTACATCACCGCAGACTACCGGTGTATCCTGGAGACGCCGGAGAAGCTGGTAGGCGGCATGAAAGTGGTGCTCAAGCTGTTTGACAACGCCAAAGGGATCTTTGGCGTGGAAGATAATAAGCCGGATTGTATCGCAAAGCTTAAGGAGCTTACCAAGGACGAGCCCCGGATGGAGGTTGTGTCCCTGAAGACCAAGTACCCCCAGGGAGGCGAGCGTCAGCTGATCTACGCTACCACCGGGCGGGCCATCAACTCCGCTATGCTGCCGGCAGACGCAGGCTGTGTGGTAGACAATGTGGCTACCATGATCAGCATTTACCAGGCGGTAGTGGAAGGGAAGCCTTCCATGGAGCGTGTGGTTACGGTCAGCGGCGACGCGGTGGAGAAGCCGGGGAACTTCCGTGTGCCCTTTGGTATGAACCAGGCAGAGCTTGTAGAGGCGGCCGGCGGATTTAAATCTGAACCGGAGAAGCTGATCTCCGGCGGTCCCATGATGGGATTTGCCATGTTTACCTTGGATGTCCCGGTGACCAAGACGTCATCTGCGATCCTGGGATTCACCAGGGATCAGGCTTCCAAGTTTGAATCCACTGCCTGCATCAACTGCGGACGGTGTGTGGATGCCTGTCCAAGCCGTTTGATCCCGTCCAGACTGGCGGATTACGCGGAACATCATGATGAGGAAGCATTTACCGCCCACGAGGGTCTGGAATGTATGGAATGTGGCTGCTGCAGCTTCGTATGTCCTGCAAAACGCCAGCTGAAACAGGCGATCGGTTCCATGAGAAAGATTGCGCTTGCGAACCGCAAGAAGAAATAATCAAAAGAATGTTGAGGAAGAGGTGAACAAACGTGAGTGAGAACAAATTAAAAGTGTCGTCTTCACCACATATTCGTGACAAAGTTACCTCCGGCAATATTATGCTCATGGTAGTCATCGCGCTGCTGCCGGCATCTGCCTTCGGAGTGTATAACTTTGGCTTATCTGCGCTGATCATGCTGATCAGCACCACAGTTTCTTCTGTACTGACCGAGTACGTGTATGAGAAACTGATGCACAAGAAAATAACCATCAACGACTTCAGTGCAGTCGTTACCGGTCTCCTGCTGGGACTGAACATGCCTCCCACAGCGCCATGGTGGATGGGCGTGCTGGGCGGTATCTTCGCCATCCTGGTGGTAAAACAGCTGTTTGGAGGTCTGGGCCAGAACTTCATGAACCCGGCCCTGGGAGCAAGATGTTTCCTGATGATCTCCTTTGCCGGTCAGATGACAACCTTTGTCTATGACGGCGTGACAGGTCCTACGCCCCTTTCCTATGTGAAGGAGGGAGCCCTGGATCAGGTGAACACCATGAACATGCTGATCGGAACCATCCCCGGAACCATCGGAGAGACTTCTGTGATCGCCATTATTATCGGAGCCATCTTCCTGATCCTGATGGGCGTTATTGACCTTCGGATCCCGGGAACCTACATCGTGACTTTCGCGATCTTCGTGGGGATCTTCGGCCACGTGGCTCATCCGGAGATCGGATTCTTCGATCCTCAGTACATCACCGCCCACCTGTGCGGCGGCGGCCTTATGCTGGGAGCCTGGTTTATGGCCACCGACTATGTAACGTCCCCCATCACCAAGAAGGGCCAGATCGTATATGGTATCGTCCTGGGTCTTCTGACCGGTCTGTTCCGGATCTTCGGCGGCAGCGCGGAGGGCGTTTCCTACGCGATCATTATCAGTAACCTTCTGGTTCCGCTGATCGAGAAGGTTACTCTTCCAAAACCATTTGGTAAAGGAGGAGAGAAGTAATGAACAAGATTATCAGAAATACGATCATCCTGACGGTGATCACGGTTATCTCAGGTTTCCTTCTGGGACTGGTGTATGAGATCACGGCAGAGCCTATCGCCAGGACACAGGAAGCGGCTAAGAAAGAAGCCTGGCAGGCAGTGTTCCCGGAAGCTTCCGAGGATGCTTTCCAGCAGATCGATGTAGACGCGGACGTAGCGGCGCAGGTTGTCAAAGACCTGGGCGTGGACGCTACGGTGGACGAAGTCTGCGCGGTTGACGGCGGCGAGACTGGCTATGTAGTTACGGTAACAGACGGTGAAGGGTACGGCGGTGACATCCAGATCACAGTCGGAATCACCGCGGACGGCACGGTGAGCGGAGTTTCCTTCCTCTCCATCAGCGAAACGGCCGGACTTGGAATGAAAGCCCAGGAGCCTTCCTTCTATGAGCAGTATGTGGGAGTACAGGCTGAGCGGTTCTATGTATCCAAAGACGGCGGCGAGGGAGAACCCATCGATGCCATCAGCGGCGCCACCATCACAACAAGAGCAGTGACCGGCGCGGTGAACACAGCGCTTGGTTATTTCCAGAATGCGTTTTAGGAGGTAGTTGAGATGAATAGTTGTGGCGAAAGATTAAAAAATGGTCTGATAACGGAAAATCCTATTTTTGTTCTGATGCTGGGTATGTGTCCTACGCTGGCGGTCACCACATCGGCGGTCAATGGTATCGGCATGGGCCTGTCCACTACGGCGGTGCTTGTCATGTCCAACCTTCTGATCTCCATGCTGCGCAAGATCATTCCGGATTCTGTGCGTATGCCGGCGTTTATCGTAGTTGTGGCATCTTTTGTAACCATTGTTGACTTCCTGATGGAAGGATTTACCCCGTCCCTCTACAGCGCGCTGGGAATCTACATTCCGCTGATCGTTGTAAACTGTATCATTCTGGGACGTGCGGAGAGCTATGCTTCCAAGAATCCGGTGCTGCCGTCCATCTTTGATGGACTTGGCATGGGCCTTGGATTTACGGTTGCCCTGATCGCCATCGGTCTGGTCCGTGAGATCATCGGTTCCGGACAGGCATTTGGCTATCAGCTGCTTCCGGTTGCGGATACGGCTGCGGGAACAGCCGGGTATGTGCCGGTGGCCATCTTTGTTCAGGCGCCGGGAGCTTTCCTGGTACTGGCAGTGCTGGCGGCGATCCAGAACAAGGTAAAGATCAACCTGGAGAAGAAGGGCAAGGATGCGTCCAAGATCCAGTCCGGCTGCGGCGCGGACTGCGCGACCTGCGGCGGCTGTCCGTCTGGAGCCGGGAATGGAAAGGAATAGGAGGAGTAGAAAATGGCAGAATTGATTTTGATCGCAGTTGGATCTGCGCTTGTAAGTAACGTCGTACTCAGCCAGTTCCTCGGTATCTGTTCCTTCCTGGGTGTTTCCAAGAAGACAGAGACGGC
>NZ_DBGCJQ010000119.1:0-20749 GCF_048354975.1 Massilistercora timonensis
AAGATCCAGGTGGATGTTTATAAAGATATCGGCTGGAAACACAGCGTGCCGGATGAGGAGGTCATGGTGCTTCACACCCTGGCGGTAGACCCGCTGGAGAAAGGCAAAGGATACGGGAAAGCATTCATCTCTTTTTATGAGGCCTATGCCAGGGAACATTGCTGCAGGGAACTGCGGATCGATACCAACGCCATCAACCAGAGAGCCCGGGCCATGTACCGGAAGCTGGGATATGAGGAGCGGGGGATTGTCCCCTGTGTATTTAACGGGATCCCGGGTGTGCAGTTGGTGTGTCTTGAGAAATATCTGGATGGAGGGAACGAAAGATGGACAGCAGAGAATTAAATGAACACTATGAATTTCGGAGCATTCTCCCCGACGAGGCCGGTCAGACGGCCGAGATCGAGCGGATCTGTTTTCCGCCAAATGAAGCCTGTTCGCCGGCGATGATGAAGGAACGGGTGGCGGCAGCGCCGGAGTTTTTCCTGGTGGCAGTGGATCGTCAGACAGGGAAGATCGCCGGATTTTTAAATGGACTGGCTACAGATGAGGAACAGCTTCGGGATGAGTTTTTTAAAGATGCAGGACTCCACCACCCGGACGGAGCGAACATCATGCTCCTTGGTCTGGACGTGCTGCCTCAGCACCGCGGGCAGGGACTTGCGCGGGAGCTGATGAGCCGTTACCTTGCCCGGGCGAAGGAAAAGGGCAGAAAGGCAGCAATCCTGACCTGCCTGGAGGAGAAGGTCCGGATGTATGAGAAGATGGGCTTTCAGAACAACGGGATCTCCCAGTCTGTCTGGGGCGGAGAAGAGTGGTATGAGATGAGCTGTGTGCTGAACGGATAATTGGAGAGAACGGAGGAGAAGGAAAATCCCTGCGGAACGTCGAACTTAAGATAACGTTCTGCAGGGATTTTTTTTAGTTTGTGCTGTTTTCTTCCTTCACACTTACTTCCTGCCGCCGTCTTACATCCCGCTGGAGGAGCTTGTAGACTGTGGCTGTGATAGGCACTGCCAGCAGCATGCCCACTACGCCGTTCAGCCCGCCGCCGATGGTGACGGCGGCCAGCACCCAGATCCCCGGAAGGCCTACGGAAGAGCCTACCACTCTGGGGTAGATCAGGTTGCCTTCCAGCTGCTGCAGGACCACGATGAAGACCAGGAAGCCCAGAGCCTGGATGGGATTGACTGTGGAGATCATGAAGGCGCCTACGAAAGCGCCCAGGTATGCGCCCACAACCGGCAGCAGCGCGGTGGCGCCGATCAGGGTTCCGATCATGCTGGCGTAGGGGAACCGGAAGATGGACATACCGACGGTACACAAAGCGCCCAGGATCACCGCTTCCGTACACTGGCCGATGATAAACCGGGTAAATGTATCGTGGGCGGTGGAGATCACCACATCCAGCCGGTGATACCATTTCTCCTGCAGGTAGGTCTTGGCCAGTGTCTGGAACTGGTGGAACAGCCGTTCCCGGCCGGCCAGGATGTAGATGGAGAAGATCACTGCCACGACAAAGTTTATGATCAGGGAGCCGATGCTGCCCAGGATATACATGGTAGATGAGAAAATGTCGCTCAGGCCGCTGGTGATACGGGCCGCCGCCTGCTGAAGGAGGTGGGGCCAGTCCATGTCCAGGGAGTTGAGGAATTTCTGCAGCTGGGGCCAATCCTGGTCATGGGCGGAGAGCCAGGCGATAAACTGGGAGACTGCGCTTGGGATCTCTTTGACCAATACGCCGATGGCGTCTGCAAGCTGGGGGATGACCAGCAGGATGATCAGCGCGATGGCCGCGATGATCAGTCCGATGGAACACAGGATGCTGATGGGGCGGCGCACTCTGTAGAGAGGAGCGCCGGGCTCCCGGAAGAAGGGGAGCCGTTCGATCCGTGTCACCAGGATGTTCAGGATATAGGCGATGGCGCAGCCGATGGCCAGAGGTTTGATGATCCCGGTAAGATCAGCCAGTGTTCCCATCACAGAGTCGCTGTATTTGAGAAAGAGGACGATCAGGACCAGGGTCAGTATGCCGAGAGCCAGCCGTTTTCTATTCATAAGGAATCCTTCCTTTCCGAGTTTTCTTCAGTGAAACCATCATACCACAGATTCAGAGCAGGTAATAGAGCAAAATGAAAAGAAATCCGAAAGCGGGGGACTTTCGGATTCTTTTGTGTTGTCTATGCAGAGTATATACCGTCTACGGTGATCCGCTTAAAGAAGCGGGACAGGCCAAGAGAGACGGTTTTGGCTCTGGATGCCGGGATCTGACGGATGTAGACAGAGCCCAGGTCGTGGGGGAAACTGTGGTATTGCTTGTTTTTTAAGGCCAGCGCCTCGTCCGGATCAACAAACCTTGCTGATATATTTAACATGGGGCCGCCTCAGGTATTGCACATTTCCGGGGAGATCAGGATGTCCCGCTGCTGGTTTTCCTGCATGTAAGTTTTCAGGCGTTCTTCTAACTGAAAGGTCATAGGTCAGTCCTCCTTTTTTCAATTTCTATTTCAATGATGAGTTTATTATAGCGAAGGAAGAAGGAGAGTTCTGTGACCAGATCACAGAGAGGAGGATCGAAAATAACCTGGCAGGATCAGGCGGAAAAGGATATAATAGCAGAGAAGAACATAGAAAAAGGGCAGTTGTGATCCTGCCCGAAGGAAAAGAGGAGAGCATAATGGCCGGGAAAACTGCCGTAAGCTGCGAGACCTGCACTTATTATACCTTTGATGAGGATTATGAAGAATATGTCTGCGATATGGACATGGATGAGGACGAGTACATCCGCCTGATCTCAGACTCTCACTATGAGTGTCCTTATTATCGGAACGGGGACGACTACCGGATCGTCAGGAAGCAGATGTAAATTTTTTATCCCTTTTCCATAGGAATTGTCTGAAAAGTGTGCTAAAATAAGGACAGATTCAGGAAAGGCGAGGTGTTTCGTATGAACAGAGAAACGTTAGAGTATGTAGTTGAGAAGACTAGGGAGCTGATCCAGGCGCCTACCTGTTCCCAGGAGGCAAAAGACGCGGCCCAGAGCTGGCTTGACGCTGTAGGTACAGAGCGGGAGGCAGAAGAGACGAAGAAATATATCGCGGAGCTGGAGGAGGACATCGTGACGGTGGACGGCCTGATCGCGTTCGCGGAGTCTGAAGCGGGAGCTGCTGTATTTGGCGACAATGCGCCCAATGTTGCGGAGCACGGGAGACAGATCAAGGCTCAGGGCGCAGTTTACTGCGACTGCCCGGCCTGCGCGGTGGTTGAGGCGATCCTGGCGAAGAAAGGGGAGCTTTTATGAACCTTGAGGCATTAGAACAGAAAGCGCCCATTGTCCGTAAACTGGCCAATGCCCAGGAAGTGAGCTGGATCAATCCATACTATGGGAAGACGGAAGAGGCGCTTAGAGGGATCGATCTTTCCATGGCGGATGTGGAAGAGGCGGCGGCCCGTCTTCAGAGATTCGCTCCCTTCATCCGCCGGGCGTTCCCGGACACGGAAGAGACGAAGGGCCTGATCGAATCTCCGCTGCGGGAGATCCAGGCGATGAAAGAAGAGTTGAATCAGTCCTGGAAGGCAGGGCTTACCGGCAGGCTTCTTCTGAAGATGGATTCCCATCTGGCGGCGGCAGGGTCTGTCAAGGCAAGAGGCGGGATCTATGAGATCCTGAAGCATGCGGAGGAGCTGGCGCTGGAGCAGGGAATGATCCGTCCGGAAGAGGATTACGGGAAATTCGCGGAGCCGGAGATGAAGGAGTTCTTTTCCCGCTATGCGGTGCATGTAGGCTCCACCGGAAACCTGGGCCTGTCCATCGGGATCATCAGCGCCACGCTGGGATTCCGGGTGTACGTTCACATGTCCCAGGACGCGAAGCAGTGGAAGAAGGACCTGCTGCGTTCCAAGAACGTGCAGGTGATCGAATATACAGGAGATTACGGAGCGGCAGTGAAACAGGGCCGGGCAGAGGCGGAGAAGGATCCCTACAGTTATTTCGTGGATGATGAGAATTCCGTCAGCCTGTTCCTGGGATATGCTGTGGCGGCCCTGCGGCTTCAGGGGCAGCTGGATGAACTGGGAGTTGTGGTTGACGAAGACCATCCCCTTTTTGTCTATATCCCCTGTGGCGTGGGAGGCGCGCCGGGCGGTGTGACCTTCGGGCTGAAGCTGGTCTACGGGGATCATGTACATGTGTTTTACGAGGAGCCTACTCAGGCCTGCTGTATGGTCCTTGGCATCGCCACCGGCCTTCACAGCGAGATCTGTGTCCAGGATATCGGATTGTCCGGCAAGACGGAGGCCGACGGACTGGCAGTGGGACGCCCCTCCAAGTTTGTGGGGAAGACGGTGGAACACCTTCTCAGTGGCGAATTTACCCTGGAGGATGAGAAGCTCTACCTGTATATGAAGGAACTTCTGGACCGGGAAAATGTATTTATTGAGCCCAGTTCCTGCGCAGCGTTTGCAGGTCCGTGCAGGATCCAGTCGGAGGATGTGTGCCTGGAATATCTGAAGGAGCAGGGGATTGAGGACAAGATGGAGAAGGCCTCCCACATCGTGTGGGCGACAGGCGGTTCCCTGGTGCCGGAAGACGTAAGAGAATCCTATATTCAGAAAGCAATCGAGACAGAAGAGAAAGCAGGTGGCAGATAAATGTTAAAGTTATATGATGCACATGGAGATATCTGGTATGACATTGTACAGCACAGTCAGAAAGGCGAGCGGGATATCTTCCGTAAGTATCAGCTGCCCAAATTCCAGAAGGGCGGCGTGATGGGCGGAACCTTTGTAATGTGGATCGACCCGCCCCACGATGAAGATCCTAAGAGAAGGATCAAAGAGATCGAGAAGGCAGTAAAGCAGGAACTGGAAGATGCGGCGGATATCTTAAACATTGTCCGGAAATACGAGGATTTTGAGAAAGGGACCAAAGAAGGCAAGATCAATGTGATGATGGGTCTGGAAGGACTGTCTTACATTGGGGAAGATATTGACCAGATCAATTACTATTATGAAGAGTTCGGCGTCCGCACCATGATGCTGACCTGGAACGAGGAAAATGCGCTGGCCTCCGGATGGCCGGGAGACCCGGAGAGAGGGCTGACTGCCAAAGGCAAAGAAGCCATACGGCGGATGAACGAGCTGGGCATGGTCCTGGATGTTTCCCACATCAATGACAAGGGATTCTGGGATATTCTGGAGCTGTCTGACGGACATCCGGTGATCGCTTCCCACAGCAATGCCCGGGCAGTGTCTCCTCATATGAGGAACTTAAGCGACGACATGATCCGGGCGCTGGCCAAAACCGGCGGCGTGATGGGAATGAACCGGGCGGACGGGTTCATCCACCCGGACAAGGCAAAGCAGACGGTGGAAGGTCTGGCGGACCACGTGGATTATATCCGGGATCTGGTGGGCATCGACCATATCGGCTGCGGGTTTGACTTCGAGGATTACGTGGATCAGGCCGCGCTTAGCAAAAACGGGATCGATAACGAGGATCCGGCGGGAACGAAGGGAATCGAGAGCGCCGCGCAGGCCCATAATTTCCTGGACGTGCTGGAGAGTCGGGGCTATACCCAGGAGGAACTGGAGAAAGTGGCCTACAAGAATTTCTACCGGGTATTCAAACAGGTGCTGAGATAGGATATGCGACAAAAAAGAGAACGCAGATTAGCTCTGCGTTCTCTTTATATTATTCGGAATCTACAGTTTCTCGCCGGTGAGCATCTCATATCCCTGGAGATATTTGTCGATGGTCTTCTGAACAATCTCTTCCGGCAGAGTCCAGTCATTCCCCGGATTGGCTTTCAGCCAGTCGCGGGCGAACTGCTTGTCGAAGGAAGGCTGGCTGTGTCCCGGCTCATAGCCTTCCGCCGGCCAGAAGCGGGAACTATCGGGAGTGAGCATCTCGTCGCCCAGCACGATGTTTCCATCTTCATCCAGGCCAAACTCGAACTTGGTGTCTGCGATGATGATGCCGCGGCTTAAGGCATAGTCCGCGCATTTCTTGTAGAGAGCCAGGGTGTAGTCCCGCAGCTTGGCTGCGTACTCTTCGCCCTTGCCCGGGAAATATTTCTCCAGGTGGGCAATGCTCTGCTCATAAGAAATGTTCTCGTCATGATCGCCGATCTCCGCTTTGGTGGAGGGGGTGTAGATAGGCTCAGGAAGCTTGTCGGATTCCTTTAAGCCCTCCGGCAGCTTGATGCCGCATACGGTGCCGTTCTCCTGGTAGCTGGCCCAGCCGCTTCCGGTGATGTAGCCCCGCACGATACACTCGATGGGAAGCATGTTAAGCTTCCGGCACATCATGCTGTTGCCGTCGAATCTGGGCTGCTGGAAGAACTCCGGCATATCCTTTACATCTGTGGAGATCATGTGGTTGGGAAGGATGTCTTTGGTCATGTTGAACCAGAATTTGGACATCTGGGTCAGGACCGTTCCTTTCTTGGTCACATCATTCTTCAGGATAACGTCGAAACAGCTGATGCGGTCGGTAGCCACCATGATCAGGCTGTCTCCGTTGTCGTAGATCTCACGTACTTTTCCTTCTTTGATTGGCTTCATAGTACATCCCTTTCTATGGTAATTGATTTGTTTGAGTATCCTCTAAATAATAGGAAACCAGATTTCCAGCTAAAAAGCAATAGGAATTTCTCAAAAAATGAAAAAAACACTTGATTTCTGTTAAAAGTTTGTTATAATAATATTTGTTCGCTGACAGTAATGCGGATTGGTGTAATGGCAGCACAGCAGACTCTGACTCTGTTAGTAGAGGTTCGAGTCCTCTATCCGTAGTTCCTTGGCAGGGGCGCCGGATGCTTGAATATATAAGTGTCCGGTCAACTTATCGGAGTGTGGCTCAGCTTGGTAGAGCGCTACGTTCGGGACGTAGAGGTCGCAGGTTCAAATCCTGTCACTCCGATTTTGGTTTTGGAGGCTGTAAACCCAGTAAAATCAAGGGTTTGCGGCTTTCTTTATTTTTTTGAAAAACACGTCTAAAACGGAAAAAACTGGTTTTTTCTAACCATTTTTCTAACACTTTTCCAACGAAGCGATATTTTGGAAGGTGTTATCCAGAAAGGAAGCGGGTATGAAAGTTTTGATCATAGACGGCCAGGGCGGCGGCCTGGGCCGGCAGCTGGTAACAGCAGTAAAAGAGAAGTGTCCGGAGGCGGAGGTACTGGCGGTGGGGACTAACAGTACCGCCACGGGCGCCATGCTCCGGGCGGGAGCGGATCAGGCGGCCACCGGGGAAAACGCGGTGCTGGTAGCGTGCCGACGGGCGGACGTGATCATCGGGCCCATCGGGATCGTGATCGCAGACTCCATGCTGGGGGAGATCACCCCGGCCATGGCTGCGGCGGTAGGCCAGAGCCCGGCCAGAAGGATCCTGCTTCCGGTGAATCAGTGCGATAACCTGGTTGTGGGAGCCGCGGATCTTAGCATGGCGGATAAGGTGCGGGAAGCGGCAGAGCTCCTGCGCGGACTTCTGGATCAGTAGATGGAGAGGAGAACGGCAATGCGGGGAAAAGAAGAGATCCTGGAACATATCAATGCATTTGTCCGGGAGTATCAGAAGGGAAGAGAACTGACTGCGAGATGGAAACTGCCGCTGATGGGATTCGCGGATGCGAACAATCCTTATATACGCAGTTTGAAGGAGCTGATCTCGCCTACTCATTATCTGCCGGAGGAATTTCTTCCAGACTGTAAGACTATCCTGTGTTATTTCTTTCCCTTTACAGAGGAGATCGCCCGCAGCAACGAGGAAGGGGAGGAACCTTCTGCCGTCTGGGTGAGGGCCTATCAGGAGACCAATCAGATGTTTGTAGAGCTGAACCGGTCTCTGGCAGAGCTTTTTGCCTCCTGGGGCTACCGGGCGGTATCGCCGGATCCGGTGGGGATGATCGACGAGGAGCATATCTACAGCAACTGGTCCCAGCGACACATTGCGTATGCTGCGGGCCTTGGGACTTTCGGGATGAACAATATGCTGATCACAGAGGCGGGGACCTGCGGCCGGTTTTATTCCCTGATCACCGATTATCCGGCGGATACGGACGGGCCGGTTCGAAAAGAGCGGTGCCTCTATAAGTGGAACGGTTCCTGCGGCCTGTGTGTGAGGAGATGCCCCATCCATGCACTGACCCTGAAGAGTGGATTTGACCGGGTTGCCTGCCAGAGGCACCTGGCGGACTTTGAGAAGCGGCTGGGGGCAGATGTATGTGGGAAATGTACACTTCAGCTGCCCTGCACCTATAGAATACCAAATAGGGACGGAGTTTAGGACTTCCGTCTCTATTTATTTGCGCAAATATTTTTGCACAGGTTCCAAAGCGATTTGCTGGTAATTTGGCAGGGGGTCTGGTATTCTGGGGTAAAGATATTTTTCTGAAGGGAAAGAAAGCAGTATGGGAAAAACTGAGAATAGAGAAAATGCCTGCTCTCTTGCCGAGCGTCTGGTGGCGCTCCGAAAAAAGCAGGGATACAGTCAGCAGGAGATAGCGGATCGGTTGTCTGTTACCAGGCAGACCATCTCAAACTGGGAATGTGGACAGGGGGCGCCTGCCCTGGATAAAGCGGCGGAACTGGCAGCCATTTACCAGATCAGCCTGGATGAGCTGGCAGGACTTGCAGATGAGCGAGAAGCGCCGGGAGTGGATCTTCATATTCTTAAGAAGCTGGAGGGGCGGCGCTGCCAGCTGGAATTTACAGAAGAGAATACAATGGACGCGATGATGGACGGCCTGTTAGACAATGCCAATGTCCGGATCCTGGAAGTGGGAGATCGCCGGGTCAGGATCGAATATGAGAGAAGAAAAGAAGATGCTATGTTTCAAAAAGAGACGGTGGTGCGGGAAGTAGAGCATTCGATGATCATCGGGGTATCTTTTGCGGAAGAAAAGGAGAGTTGACATTATGACAACGGTACTGATGTTTTTCATGGTATTTATGCTGGCATACGGGATATATTTTCTGTGTACCCATTTGGAAAAAGAAGAAAAGAACGGGAAAAAAGCGCCGCAGAAGGACGGACATGGATGGGCGGAGATCCTTCCCGGGTATAGGGGACGGACCATCGAAATAGTAGTGAAGGATCCCATGTTCGGGATTGGAGTGATCCACAGTCAGAAGGGCATTTTGCAGGATCTGGACGATCAGTGGATGGAAATGGTATGCGAAGAAAAAAAGAAGAAGGTTATAAAGATGATCCGTCTGGATCAGATCAGCGGAGTAAAAGAGATCCTGTAAATTGTGTGAATTGGGCAGAACTGCAAAGACTTTCAGAAGATTTACAACAGGTACTGGGCATGTTAAAATATAGGGGCAGAAGGAAGGAGCTGCAGGGATATATACAAAAGAACGAAAAGTATTTCAGCAGTGTAGATGCGGAGACCTATCAGGCGCTGTGCAGCTTTTTGAATATGGAAAAGGGAATAAAAGAGGTGGAAGCCATTCAGAAGGAGGAGCGTGTGAATATGTGTCAGGCATTGGAAGAATGGTATCAGGATGCGTTGAAAGAAGGAGAAGTAAAGGGCAGAGAATCTGGGCGCGGCGAAGGGATTGCCCTGGCAAAGAAAGTTTTCCGCTTGTCAGCGGAAGGACGGACGGAAGCGGAGATTGCAAAAGAGGCGGGAATCGGCCTGGAAGAGGTGCGCGGTATTCTTGAGTAACAAAACGGTTGCCGGCAGTTTTTCTATATGGTAATATTAGAAAAGAGCTCCGGCAGGAAGCCGGAAGATGCGTCAGAAGACGTGAGGATTATGATACAGAAGTTTTATCAGATATAAATGGTTGCCTTATGGCAACGGAGATACAGGTTGACAGGAAAGATATCAGGAAGGTATCTGTTTTCAGGAGAAAGCAGACATCTTCCTGTTTCTGTTTGTAAGGAGGAAAGAAGGTATGACATTACAGGAGTTTTTTAAAGAAGTCCCCAAAGCCGCGGTGGCCTTTTCCGGCGGTGCGGACTCTGCCTTTCTCCTGTGGGCTGCCAGGGAATACGGCGCGGATGTCCGGGCCTATTATGGGAAGACGGCCTTCCAGCCGGCCTTCGAACTGGAGGATGCCAGGCGGCTGGCGCGGGAATTGCAGGTGCCGATGACTGTGATCGAAGAGGATATCCTGGCGGTGCCGGAGGCGGCGCAGAACGGCCCGAAGCGCTGTTACTACTGCAAACGGGCGCTGTTTTCCGGCCTGCGCGAAGCCGCGCACCGGGATGGATACCCGGTGCTTCTGGACGGGACCAATGCTTCTGATGACGCGAAAGACCGGCCGGGCATGCAGGCGCTGCGGGAGCTTCAGGTGCGGTCGCCTCTTCGGGAATGCGGGATCACCAAGGAACAGCTGCGGCAGATGTCTAAAGAAGCCGGTCTGTTTACCTGGGAGAAGCCGGCCTATGCCTGCCTGGCTACCCGGGTGCCCTCGGGAACGAAGATTACGTTGGAGACTCTTAAAAATGTGGAGCGGGCGGAAGAGATCCTGTCAGAACTTGGCTTTGCGGATTTCCGGGTGCGTATCTGCCAGGAGGGAGCAAGGATCCAGGTAAGAGAAGAAGAGATGGTGGATCTTCTGGATCAGCGGGCGGTTGTTATGGAGCGGTTAAAGCCGCTGTTTCCCGCTGTACTGTTGGATCTGGAAGCCAGGAAGCCATCCAGATAGAAGGAAGGAGAAGCAATGGATAATAAACATGACATTTTAGAACTGCTGCGCCAGGTGGCGGATGGGAAGGTGTCGCCGGAGAACGCCATGCTGGAGTTAAAGGAGGCGCCCTTTGAAGACCTTGCCTATGCCAAGATCGATTTTCACCGCAGCGTCCGTCAGGGAGCCGCGGAGGTGATCTACGGAGAGGGCAAGACGCCGGAGCAGATCAAAGGGATCGTAGAACGGATGGGCGAAAAGGGGTGCCGTAACATTCTGGTGACCCGGATCAGCCAGGAGACCGGAGACTATCTGTCCCGGTTTGTTCCCGTAGATTACCACAAGATCCCCCGGCTTGGGATCGCATTTCCGGAAGACCGGCCGGGACGGGGAAATATTGTGGTGGCCACTGGAGGGACCAGCGACATGCCGGTGGCAGAAGAGGCGGCGCTGACTGCCGAGGCCATGGGAAATCATGTGACCCGGGTTTATGATGTGGGCGTGGCGGGACTTCACCGCCTGCTGTCTAATCTGGATATTCTCATGCAGGCCCGCTGCGTGATCGCAGTGGCAGGCATGGAAGGAGCTCTGGCTTCCGTGGTGGGTGGCCTGGTGGACTGCCCGGTGATCGCAGTACCCACAAGCGTAGGCTACGGCGCCAGCTTTGGAGGACTGTCGGCGCTTCTGTCCATGCTGAATTCCTGCGCTTCCGGGTGCAGTGTGGTGAATATCGACAATGGATTCGGGGCCGGGTATCTGGCCAGCCGGATCAATCAGATGGAAGGGATCAAGGAGGAATAACAGATGCGGACATTATACATCGAATGTAACATGGGGGCAGCCGGCGATATGCTGATGGGAGCCCTGTATGAACTGCTGGAAGATAAAGAGGGATTTCTGAAAACCATGAACAGCCTGGGACTGCCCGGCGTGCATGTGGAGGCGGAGGCGGGAAAGACCTGCGGGATTGCCGGGACACATATGCGGGTGACAGTACACGGGGAGGAAGAAACTGCCTGCGGACACGATCATGCGCACGATCATCACCACCACCATCATCATCACGCCACGCCGGGGCATATCGGGGAACTGATCGACACCTTGTGCCTGCCGGAAGAGGTAAAGAAAGAGGCCAGGGCGGTGTATGACCGGATCGCCCGGGCGGAAGCCAGGGCTCACGGCTGCCCTGTGGGAGATGTGCATTTCCACGAGGTGGGAGCTCTGGACGCGGTGGCAGATGTGACCGGCGTATGTTATTGCCTGTATCTTCTAAAGCCCGGGCGGATCGTGGTTTCCCCGGTCCATGTGGGAAGCGGCACGGTACGGTGCGCTCACGGGATCATGCCGGTCCCGGCTCCGGCCACAGCCAACCTGCTGGAGGGAGCGCCAAGCTACGGCGGAGAGATCCGGGGAGAACTGTGTACGCCTACCGGAGCTGCGCTTCTTACCCAGTTCGCGGATGCTTTTGGCCCTATGCCGGTGATGACAGGCGCTGGCGTGGGGATCGGGATTGGAACGAAGGAATTTCCTCAGGCCAACTGTGTGCGGGTATTCCTGGGAGAAAGTCAGGAATCGGAAGGGACCGGCGCAAACGGCAGGATCACAGAACTGATCTGCAACCTGGACGACATGACGCCGGAGGCCCTTTCCTATGCCTGCGGCCGGCTTCTGGAAGCAGGGGCGCTGGACGTGTATACCCTTCCCGGCACCATGAAAAAAGGCCGCCCCGGCCATGTGCTGACGGTGCTGTGCGAAGAAGGGAAAGACGAGGAAATGGTCCGGAAGATATTCCGGGAGACAGCTACCAACGGAGTGCGGGCCCGCCGGTGTGAGAAATATTTTCTGAAGCCGGGAGTGGAGAAGGTTTCTACGCCCTGGGGCGAGGTGCGGATCAAGACCGCTTCCGGATACGGCGTCACTCATAAGAAACCGGAATATGAAGACGTGGTGAAGATCGCCAGAGAGCAGAACCTGCCATGGGGGAAGGTTCGGGATGAGGTGATCCGCCGGACGGACATTGACGGACAGGAGGAGAAGTAAGTGAGGCGGTTTACGGCAATCATTCTTACAGCAGGACTTGTGGCAGGGCTCCTGGCAGGCTGCGGTGGGAGTACCGGGAGTATGGAGAATGCCGGGGAGAGTCAGGTCTCCAGAGAAGATTCCGTCATCGTTGCCATGGAGCCTACGGCAGAGCCGGAGACGGGATTTGACCCGGCCTTTGGCTGGGGCGCAGGCGAGCACGTCCATGAGCCTCTGATCCAGAGTACTTTGACAGTGACCAACCCGGATCTGACCATCGGCTACGATCTGGCTACAGACACCAGTGTCAGCGAAGACGGACTTACCTGGACGGTGACTATCCGGGGAGATGTGAAATTTACAGACGGAGAGCCGCTGACTGCCGGGGACGTGGCATTTACCTACAACACGGTGAAAGAGACCAGTTCGGTCAACGATTTCACCATGCTGGACCGGGCGGAGGCCCTTAATGATACCACCGTAGTGTTCCACATGACCCGGCCGTTTTCCATCTGGCCCTATACCATGGCGGCGGTGGGGATCCTGCCGGAGCACGCCTATGACAGCCGCACCTACGGGACCAATCCCATCGGCTCCGGCCGGTATATGCTGAAGCAGTGGGATCAGGGGCAGCAGGTGATCCTGGAGGCTAACCCGGATTATTACGGGGAGGCACCCAAAATGAAGCAGGTGACCATTCTTTTTATGGAGGAGGACGCGGCGTTTCTGGCCGCCCAGGCGGGCCAGGTGGACGTGGCCTATACTTCCGCCACGTATTCGGATCAGAACATAGACGGGTATGAGCTGGTCGCTTACGAGACGGTGGACAACCGGGGATTCAATCTGCCGGCGGTTCCGGAGGGGACGGATGAGGAAGGCAGGCAGAGGGGAAATGACTTTACTTCGGATGTGCGGGTGCGAAGAGCCATCAATCTGGGGATCGACCGCCAGGAAATGATCGATCATGTGCTGAACGGTTACGGAAGCCCGGCTTACAGTGTTTGCGACCAGCTTCCCTGGTACAGCGAAGCTTCGGAAGTGGCTTACGACCCGAAAGAAGCGGGGAAATTATTGGACGAGGCGGGCTGGAGAATGGGACCAGACGGCGTCCGGGAAAAGGACGGTGTGAAGGCCAGTCTGAACCTGCTGTTTTCTACCGGAGATTCGGTCCGCCAGGCGCTGGTGGAAGATTTCGCGGATCAGATGGAGGAGCTGGGGATCGCCTGCACCACCGAGGGCGTGGGCTGGGATACGGCCTATGACCGGGCGCTTGCGGACCCGTTGCTGTGGGGATGGGGCGCCCATACCCCCATGGAGCTTTATAACATTTACCATACAGAAGAAAAGAGCGGCTCCGCACGATATTCCCCCTATGGAAATGAGGCGGTGGACGCATATATGGATCAGGCGCTGGCAAGCGGGGATCTGGAGGAATCCTATGCCCTGTGGCAGAAGGCCCAGTGGGACGGGACCACCGGCGTGACCCAGGAGGGGGATATCCCCTGGGTATGGCTGGTGAATATTGACCATCTCTACTGGGTGCGGGACGGCCTTAGGGTGGCGGAGCAGAAGATCCATCCTCACGGCCACGGCTGGTCTGTAGTCAACAACGTGGATCAGTGGAGCTGGGAAAAGTAGAAAGGAGCACGGCGTGAAACATCGTCTTACATTTGCAGGGAAAAAGTTCATACGGATGGGGACGCTGCTTCTGGGCGTAAGCCTGGTGACCTTTCTTCTGATGAGCGCGTCTCCCTTAGACCCGCTTCAGACCAACGTGGGCGAGACGGCGCTTGGGTCCATGAGCCGGGAACAGGTGGAAAACCTGAGAGCTTACTGGGGCGTGGACATCCCGGCGGCAGAGAGGTATCTTGGGTGGCTGGGAAATGCCTTGCGGGGAGACCTGGGAGAATCCCTTCTCTACCGGCAGCCGGTGCTTGCAGTGGTGGGTCAGAGGCTGTCCGGCTCGGTGCTTCTTCTTCTCACTGCCTGGCTGCTGTCCGGGATCCTGGGACTTGCTCTTGGCGTCCTTTCCGGCGCCTTCCGGGGGAGGCTTCCGGACCGGCTGATCCGGGGATACTGTCTGGTGATCTCCAGCACTCCGGCTTTCTGGCTTGCCATCCTTTTGCTTCTGATCTTCTCGGTATGGCTTGGCTGGCTGCCGGTGGGTCTGTCAGTACCTGCAGGCATGGAGGCTCAGACGGTGACGGCTCTGGACCGGCTGCGCCATGCCATCCTTCCGGCCCTGACTTTAAGTATCACCGGCGTGGCAAATATTGCGCTCCACACCCGGGAGAAGCTGGTGGACGTGCTGGAGTCGGACTACGTGCTGTTTGCCAGGGCAAGAGGCGAGTCCTGGAGATCCATTGTCCTGCGCCACGGCCTTCGCAACGTGCTGCTTCCCGCCATCACCCTCCAGTTTGCCTCTGTCAGTGAGATCATCGGCGGATCGGTGCTGGTGGAGCAGGTCTTCTCCTATCCGGGCCTTGGACAGGCGGCGGTGGAGGCAGGGCTGGGAAGCGATCTGCCGCTTTTGCTTGGGATCACGGTGATCACGGCGGCCATAGTATTTCTGGGAAATCTCATCGCGGACATTCTCTACGGCGTGGTGGACCCCAGGATCCGGAGGGGGGTGGCCAGAGAATGAGAAGAGAGAAGAGGAAAAACCGCAGGCAGGAAACCGCTGTATTCCTGATCCTGGCAGTTTCCCTGCTGACAGCGGTGACTATAGCGGGGATTTTTCTGAAAGACGCTGCCATGGAGACGGATTTTAGCAGCAAGAACCTGGCTCCTTCTATGAGCCATCTTTTTGGCACTGACTGGATGGGCCGGGATATGTTTGCCCGGACGCTGGCGGGCCTGTCCCTCAGTATCCGGATCGGGCTCCTGACCGCCTGTGTCAGCGCCGGGATCGCCCTTCTTATGGGAACCGGGGCGGCGGTGCTGGGGCGCCGGGCAGACGCCTGTATCTCCTGGTGGATCGACCTGATGATGGGGATCCCTCATATTTTGCTGGTGATCCTGATCTCCCTGGCCTGCGGCAAAGGGTTTCTGGGGGTGGCGGCCGGGGTGTCCTTCAGCCACTGGCCCTCCCTCTCCCGGGTGATCCGGGGCGAGGTGCTGCAGCTTCGCCAGGCACCTTATGTGCTGGCTGCAGGGAAGCTGGGAGCCGGGAAACTTCAGGTGGCCGGGCGCCATATGCTGCCCCATGTCCTGCCCCAGTTTCTGACCGGATTGATCCTGCTGTTTCCCCACGCCATCCTGCATGAATCCAGCGTAACCTTTCTGGGATTCGGACTTTCGGCAGAGCAGCCGGCCATCGGCGTAATCCTGTCGGAGAGCATGCAGTACCTGACTACAGGGAAATGGTGGCTGGCCCTATTTCCAGGGATCTCGCTGGTGCTGACTGTGGGATTGTTCGCCCTGCTGGGAGAGCGGGCAAGGCGGCTTCTGGACCCGGCCACTGTGCATGAGTAAGGGAAGGCCTGAGAAAAAAGCAATGGAAAGGAAGACGGGAGGAAACCCTATGGAACCGATTTTGGAGATCCGGCATCTGGCCGTGTCTTTCACACAATATGACAAGGGGCTTCAGAAGCGAAGGCTTGAGACGATCCAGGACCTGTCCCTTCAGGTCCGGCCGGGGAGAGTTGCGGCCATCGTGGGCGCCAGCGGGTCGGGGAAGAGTCTGCTGGCCCATGCGATCCTTGGGATCCTTCCCTATAACAGCCACATGGAGGGAGAGATCCTCTATGACGGTGAGCCATTGACCAGAGAACGACAGGAAAAACTGCGGGGGAGGGAGATCGCGCTGATCCCACAGGGCGTCACCTGTCTGGATCCGCTGATGAAGGTGGGGCCTCAGCTGTGGATGGGAAAGAAGGACCCGGAGACCAGGAGGCAGTTTCGGGAAGCCCTGGCCCGGTACGGGCTGGGACCGGAGACAGAGGATCTCTATCCCTTTGAACTGTCCGGGGGGATGGCAAGAAGGGTGTTGATCGCTTCTGCCGCTGCGGAGCGCCCCAGGCTGATCGTGGCGGATGAGCCGACGCCAGGACTGGATACGGGGACGGCCAGGAGGATCCTGGGACACTTCCGGGAACTGGCGGACGAGGGGGCGGCGGTGCTCCTTATTACCCATGATCTTGAACTTGCGCTGGAAGTGGCAGACCGGGTGTCTGTCTTTTATCAGGGGGAATCGGTTGAAGAGATCACACCGGAAGAATTCCGGCGTCCGGAGACTTTGGAGCACCCCTTTACCCGGGCGCTCTGGCAGGCGATGCAGGAAGAAGGAGGCGCAGAATGGAGTTAGAGGCAAGAGAGGTTACTTTTTATTATCCGGGAAAGAAGAAACATCCGGTGCTGGATCATGTGAACCTTACCATCGCGCCTGGAGAGCGGGTGGGATTAAAAGGGAAAAGCGGTCGGGGCAAGACCACGCTGTGCCGGCTGCTGGCGGGATACGAGGCTCCAAAAGGAGGACAGATCCTGCTGGACGGGAAAGAGGTAAGAGCCTACCGGGGCGTCTGCCCGGTGCAGATGATCTGGCAGCACCCGGAGACGGCAGTGGATCCCAGGCTCCGGATGAAGGAGACGCTTGCGGAGGCGGGGATCAGACTCTC
The DNA here is from genome assembly GCF_048354975.1 of Massilistercora timonensis. Taxonomy (NCBI): domain Bacteria; kingdom Bacillati; phylum Bacillota; class Clostridia; order Eubacteriales; genus Massilistercora; species Massilistercora timonensis. The sequence goes on from NZ_DBGCJQ010000119.1 coordinate 17,277, forward strand.
GGGTACGAGAAAGAGCAATCCGGCAAAGAATGATGAAGAAACGCTGCGGGACCGGGAACTTCTGGACCGGCTGGGGATCCGGGAGGAATGGATGGACCGGTTCCCCTCCGAACTGTCCGGCGGGGAGCTGCAGCGGTTCTGCCTTGCCAGAGCGCTGCGCCCGGGCGTAAGATTCCTTCTCTGTGATGAGATCACCGCCATGCTGGATCTGGTGACCCGGGCCCGGATCTGGAACTGCCTCATGGAGGAGGCAAAGAAGCGGGGACTGGGGCTTCTGGTGGTGAGCCATGATGAGAATCTGCTGGGAAAAGTGTGTACCAGAGTGGTGGAGATGGAGGAACAAAAAGTTTAGCCGCGCCCGCTGTGCACTCGCAAACCCCGCCCTTGCGGGCTCTACCGCGGCGTTGCCGCAGGTTTGCTTGTCAATTGTGCATGCCTAAACTTTTTGTATAATATTACAGAAATTATTGCATAATTTGCTGAAAAAATGTATAATATTGGACAACAAAAGGAAAGAGAGGATTCGCTATGAAGCAAAATACCATGTTGGCAATGATCCTGGCTGGCGGAAGAGGTTCACGTTTGCATGAACTTACGAATAAAGTGGCTAAACCGGCTGTTTCATACGGCGGAAGATACCGGATCGTTGATTTTCCATTGAGTAACTGCGCGAATAGTGGAATCGATATTGTGGGAGTTCTGACGCAGTATGAGTCGATCCTTCTGAACAGTTATGTGGCTGCGGGCCGCCGCTGGGGACTGGACGCGAAGGACAGTGGCGTATTCGTACTGCCGCCCCGTGAGAAGGCAGACACAAACCTGGACGTTTACCGGGGGACTGCGGATGCGATTTCCCAGAATATTGACTTCATTGATACGTACTCACCGGAATACGTCCTGATCTTGTCAGGGGATCACATTTACAAAATGAATTATGCGAAAATGCTGGCGGAGCATAAGGCCAAGGGCGCGGATGCCACGATCGCGGTCATTGAAGTGCCTATGCGGGAAGCCAGCCGGTTTGGGATCATGAATGCGGATGAAGACGGACGGATCGTAGAATTTGAGGAGAAACCGGAACATCCCAAGAGCAATCTGGCATCCATGGGCATCTACATTTTCGACTGGAAGCTTCTTCGGAAAATGCTGACAGCCGACCTGAAGAACCCGGATTCCAGCCATGATTTTGGCAAGGATATCATTCCTCAGATGCTGCAGGACGGCAAGAATCTTTTTGCCTACAAATTCAAAGGATACTGGAAGGATGTAGGGACCATCGACTCCCTGTGGGAGGCGAATATGGACCTGCTGGACAAGAACAACGAGCTGGATCTGGACGACTCTACCTGGAAGATCTATACAGAAGATGTAACAGCGCTTCCGCAGTATATCGGACCGGATGCGAAGATCAAGAATGCCTTCATCACCCAGGGGTGTATCATTGAAGGTGAAGTTACCAGTTCTGTTTTATTTACCGGCGTGAAGATCGGAGCCGGCGCTAAGGTCATCGACAGCGTCCTGATGCCGGGCGTGGAAGTGGAAGAAGGCGCCGTGGTACAGCGGGCTCTGGTCGCGGACAATGTGAAGATCGGCAAGGAAGCCGTGGTGGGAACACCGGACAGCGAGCACATCGAGCTTGTGGCGAAGAGAGTAAAGGGGGTAGAATAGTATGGCAAGAGCATTAGGTATCATTAATTTTGCCGGGAATCACATCCATGTGGAAGGACTCCAGGCCTACCGCCCTGTAGGAGCGTTCTCGTTCCTGGGAAGATATCGGGTCATCGACTTCCCGATCTCAAACATGAGTAACAGCGATATCGATAATATCCAGGTATACATTCGCAGAAAGCCCCGTTCACTGGTGGAACATCTGGGAACCGGACGTCATTATAATATCAATTCCAAGAGGGGAAGATTACATATCCTGTTCTCTGAAAATGGAATGGAAAATGATATTTACAACAATGACATCGCGGCGTATATGGAGAACCTGCAGTGTATCGAGAAGGTACATTTCCCCTATGTGGTGATCGCCCCCAGCTATATGGTATATGCCATGGATTACAGCCAGCTTCTGCAGGAGCATATAGATTCCGGAGCGGACATTACCCTTCTCTATCACTCGGTTGATAACGCGAAGGAAGCGTTCCTCAACTGCAGTTTCCTGAACCTGAACCGGCAGAAAGGAGTGCTTTCCATTGAGACAAACCGGGGAAGCGCCAAGAACCGGAACATCTTCATGGACACTTATGTGATGAAGAAGGAACTGTTCCTGGAGCTGATCCAGAAAGCCCACAAGATGTCGGCTATGTATACCCTGGCGGACATTGTGAGCCGGGAGTGTGAAGAACTGGATATCCGCGGCGTTTCCCACAGAGGATATTTTGCCACGATCACGGATTTCCCCAGTTATTATAATGCAAATATCTCACTGATCGACTTTAAGTCGGCAAGAACACTTTTCGCAGATGAGTGGCCCATCTATACCAGGACCAATGATTCCTGCCCGACCCAGTATTTTGATACTGCAGAGGTGAAGAATTCCGTTGTGTCCAATGGATGTATGATCGAGGGAACTATTGAGAATTCTATCATCGGCCGGGGCTGTGTGATCAAAAAGGGCGCGGTTGTAAGAAACAGTATCATCCTGCCAGGCGCAGTTGTCGGTGAAGACGTTCACGCAGAGAATCTGGTGGTAGACAAGCACGCGAAGCTGATCCATGTGAAAGAAGTGGTGGCGGAGACCGGGCATCCGGGATACGTCAAGAGAGGGGACGTGCTGTAGATTCAGGGGTGTAGGGATGATATGGCAGAAATCAGACACACAAAAACGGAGTCAGCCCTTGCAGAGAATCCGAAATTGTTCGCGAAGAATCCTTAACATCAAAACACCGGAGATTTCATGACCAGAGCAATTCGCAGGGAAATCTGATGATTTCCCTGCTCAGGCTCTTTTCAGATTTGACTGGAAGTCAAATCTTCCCGTGAAATCTCCGGTGTTTTTCTGTAACGGATTCTAACGCTCCAATACGGATTTTCTGCAGGAGCTGACTCCGTTTTCTGTGCATTCTGATTCTGTCAGAACATCCACAAAGCCCTGTCTTCTTTCCAGCCGCAGGCCGACTAACACGTATCAGGCCTTTGTTGGGACAGTTGGCGATAAGGCGGGGACCGGATGATTGCGGAGGTTAAGCGTCAGCCTCGGAGCAATCGCCGGGGCCCGCCTCTCGGTAATGTTCATAAAATTCCCCCTGCCAATTTGTCTATCCTGCCATCTTGCCTTTTCTTCGTCTCTCTACTATAATGAACAGACAATCATCTGGAGAATTCTTTTCTCCACCTCAGCCGGATTTCCCGGCTGTCCTTTATTTCCGGCGGTTTCCGCCACTTATTTCCAGACCTTTTTGAGTTCATTTAAAGGTTGCAGCATGTTGTTTTGTTTCCTATAATGAAAGTGAGGTACTTATGAATCG
>NZ_DBGCJQ010000120.1:0-10363 GCF_048354975.1 Massilistercora timonensis
GCGGCGGACACCTGTATCGATCAGGGCATACTGGAAGATCTCCTGAAGAAGCAGAAAGCGGAGGTAGTACGGATGGCACTGGAGAATTATGATCTTGAGAAATATGAGAAGGCAATAAAGAAAGAGAGCTATGAAGAAGGAGTGGCAGATGAACTCGAACATGGAATCTGCCAACTAATCGCTACGCTTCAGGAACTTTTCCATTCAAAAGAAACTGCGATTCAAAAACTTCAGGAAAAGTATAGACTGTCTGAAGAAAAGGCAGAAGAATATATGAAGAAGTATTGGTAAAAATAGGTTTATCGTGCGCATTGTCGAGAGGCGGGAGCGGTTGATTGCTCCGAGGCTGACGCTTAACCTCCGCAATCATCCGGCCCCCGCCTTATCGCCAACTGTCCCGACAAAGGCCTGAATTGCCAAGATGATTCTGCGAAAGAATATGGAACAGGGAAGCGCATACAGCCAGCAGATAGAACCATATGGAAGCGTTAGAATCCGCTACAGAAAAACACCTGTGATTTCATGCGAAGATTTGACTTCCCGTCAAATCTGAGAAGAGCCTGAGCAGGGAAATCACAGGTGTTTTGATGTTAAGGATTCTTCGCGAACTTTTCTGGCTTCTATCTGCTGGCTGTATGCGCTTCCCTGAGCAATTTTCAGTTCACAGAATCAGCGCGCGACAAACCTGAATTTATTCGCTTATGGTTTCGCCTTCTATATCCTGGGAAGTGGTGTCATCCCCGGAAGAGGCGGAGTTGTCTCCGGCAGTGGCGCTGCTGTCAGAAGAAGCGCCTTCATCGGCAGAGGTGTCAAAGTTATTCTCGCTGTTCGGGGCTACGGTGTCGTCCGCGCTGTTAGGAGCGATGTCGGAATTGTCGACCGTGGGATCGGAAGCGGAATCATCGGCTGTATCGTCGGTGGTCTCTTCCTTGGTGGTCTGCTCATCGTCACCGCCGAAGAGGCCTTTGAAGAAGTCGACGATTTTATCCCACCAGCTGTCGCCGTCTGCGCTTTCGGCCGCACCCTTGACGGAGTCCAGGGTGCTGTCGATCACGGCGTTGTCGCCTAAGATCTCATCGTTGGTTTCATCCAGGATGCCGGCGCCGCTGTCCCCGCCGGTGAAGAAGTTTTTGATGGATTCCCACAGGCTGGCGAAGAAGCCGTCTCCTTTGCCTGCCAGGTTATCCAGGGTGTCCTTCAGGGCGTTTACATCGTAGTCGAACTGGGAGATGGTCTGCATGAGAGCCACGATCTCGGCCATCTGTTCTTCTGTGAGGGTGATGTTCAGGCTGCCGGCTGCGTCGTTGACTGCATCCTGGATCTCGCCTTCTTCTGTCAGGCCGTTCTCAATCACATCCTGCTTGACGTCGTTCATCAGCTCGCTGGCTTCCTCCTGACCGACAGAGTCAGCCAGGTCGCCGGTGGTGACGAGCTCTTCTACGGCAGCTGCTTTCTGCTCTTCGCTCAGTTCTTCTCCGCTGGCGGTCTCATAGGCCATCATGATGCCGGTGAGGGCGCCTGTGCCGGAGACCTCGATGGGAGCGGCGGCAACTACGTTGCAGTTCTCCATTCCGGAAGTGAGCAGGGTGCTGGCGATCATGGAGCTGGTCACAAAGGTAAGATTTGCCACCTTTACCTGGATCCCACCCTCGTTGGTAGGCTCTACATAGGCACAGCTGAAGGTGCGCTTGCCGATCTCCGCTTCTGTAGCGATGCCTTCCATGTATTTGCGCTCATCGGCGTTGGTCACTTCGATGGTCTCTACCTGGTCGGGAGAGGTTCCGAAATACTCGTACATGGAAGTCTTCTGTTCTTCTGAGAGGTTGGCTCCAAGGGTAACAACCTTGGAACTGTCGGCCTGGGCAGCCATGGGAAGGCTTGCGCAGGTCAGGGTCATTATCAGTATAAATGGTATGATCTTTCTTAAATTCTTCATAAGACTGGTGTAACACCATTCCTCCTTTATGATTTATTATACCTACCTAATATATCATAAGAAGGAATATTTGCAAAGGAAAACCGGCTTAACAATTTCTGAAGATTTCCTTGAGCCGCCGTTCCAGGGTGGATTCGCCGATCATTCCTTTCATGGTGGTCACGGCGGTTCCGTCCCGGAAGAAAACAAAGGCGGGGACGATATCCGCCCCGTATCGGTCCGCCAGAAGAGGGGATTCGTCGATCTCTACTTCAAAAAAGCGGATACGCTGCCGATGGCGGGCGGCGATGTCCTCTATGACCGGTTTTGTCATGGCACATTTCCCGCACCAGCGGGCGTAGAACAGGACTACTGCCGGGCGGGGGTCTTTTAAGATCTTGGTCTCGAAAGTTTCGGTAGTCAAATGCAGCATATTTTTTAGCCTCTCCTGCCTCGGAGAAGGGAGTTCCTGTCAGTGGCGGCAGCCGGGATTCAGGATGAGATAGACTTCCTGCAGAGAATTTCTGATATGCCCCAGCTTCCGGGCGAACCGGCGCCTGCGCCAGGCAAATCCGCACAATTTATATTTCCAGGATTTTCCGCAGTTTCTGTTCATAGTATCCTCCGGGGCGAATGATTCAATACCAGTATATGCGACAGAATTGAAAAAGGCCCGGAGGAGCCGCGCTTTATTTTGCGCTCCTTCGGGCGATAAGCTTGCAGATGGGATGATCCATGGAAGAGAATTTCTCTTCGTATTCTGTCATAATGTTTCCCTGGTTTAAAGCCGGATCATGGTGGAGATCAAAGGTGCGGGCGGCAAGGGTCCAGACAGGGGAAGCCTCAATCTGCTCCAGGGAGAAGTCGAAGAGGGCCCGGTTGTCGGTCTTGAATTCCACCTGCCCGTTGGGGGAGAGGATCTCATCGTAACGAGCCAGATATTCCAGGGAGGTGAGGCGGCGTCTGGCGTGGCGTGCCTTGGGCCAGGGATCCGAGAAGTTCAGATAGATCCGGTCCACTTCACCAGGGGCGAAAACCTGGGAGATGTCCGCCGCATCCATGCAGATAAACCGCAGATTGGAGGGAACGGCTTCTCCTGCGGCCTGCATGGAAGCCAGCTTCTCTACGGGGCGCAGAAGGACGCTGGAATACCGCTCGATCCCGATATAATTTACAGAAGGGTTCTGAAGGGCCAGTGTGAGAAGGAACTGGCCTTTGCCCATGCCGATCTCAATGTGGAGAGGGTCTGTATTCTGAAAAACCGTCTGCCGGAAAGCGCCGCGAAATTGCTCCGGGTCTTTTAAGACCCTGGGGGAAGCTGCCAGCACGCTTTCAGCCCGGGGAATATTTCGAAGTCTCATAGGGAACTCCTTTCATCTGGATGATTTCGTGCTTTTTAGTTTAGCGGCGGGAGGGGAAAATGTCAAACAGGAACAGGATTTTTTTGGTTATTTTTCATGTAAAGTTTTCGCTAATTATTAAGTTTTTGGAGAAATTTACTCTGGTAATTTAAAAAAATAGGTGTATTATGTATTATAACATGAAAGACTAGGCTTTTACGTGAGCAAAGACGGAGGTAACATATGGAAGCAGTGATTGAAAAACTGGCGGAAATTGAGAAAACCGCTGAGGCGATCGTGGAAGAGGCGCAGGCGCAGAAGTCCGAGATCGAGAAGGAGATACAGGCAAAGCGGGATGCGTTTGACCAGCAGCTGGAAGAGGATACCCGTAAGAAACTGAGCGAGATCCGCGCGGAAGGGGAGCAGAAGATCAACGAGCTCCTGGAGGAAGAGCGGGAGAAGAACTCTTATATGATAGAGAATCTGAAGAAGGAATTCGAGGGGAGCCACACGACTTACGCGCAGGCGATCCTGAAGAAGGTATTAGAGGTGTAGGCATATGTGCAGTCTTATGACTTACAGCGGGATCGTGACGAAGATCAGGGCCATGCAGGCCAAGCTTCTGACGGACCAGGATTTTGAGAACATCGCGGGGTTAAGAAGCGTCCCGGAGGTGATCGAGTACCTGAAGGAAAAGCCCGCGTACGCAGAGGATCTGGGGCAGATGGACGTGGCTCTGTATCACAGGGGCAACGTGGAGAAAGTCCTGTACCAGTCCCTGTATAATGATTATACAAAGATCTTCCGGTTCGCCGGAATGCAGCAGAAAAAGTTCCTGAAATTATACTGGAAGCAGTACGAGGTAGTGCTGATCAACTATTGTCTGAGGATCGTGTTCAACCACTATGACAAGCCTTTTGACCTGGATTACAAGAAGGAAGTGTTTGACCGGTATTCTCAGATTTCCATTGACCGGCTGATCACGTCCAGGAATATCGAGGAACTGGTAGATAATCTGAAGGATACGGAATATTACGCTCCGCTTAAGAAGATCCGGGATTCAGGAACAGGAAAGCTATTCGATTATGACCTGGCCCTGGATCTGTATTATTTCTCCACTCTTTGGAGAAAGGAGAAGCGCTTGCTGAAGCGGAAGGAGAAAGAACTTTTCACCAGGGACTGCGGGACGAAGATCGATCTTCTGAACCTGCAGTGGATCTACCGGGCGAAGAAGTATTACCATATGGTCCCGCCGGATATTTATTCCCTGACCATTCCCATCCAGTACCGCCTGAAGCATGACGAGTTTAAGGCGCTGGTGGAGGCGCCCACGGTGGAAGAGTTTATCAAGCTGGTAGAGGAAACCTACTATGCGAAGCATTATCATTTTGGCGATGAGCGGACGCTGGAGCAGATGTACCGGGACGCGCAGCGGACCCTGTATCTGGCGGACCGCCGCAGAAATCCTTATTCCGTGGCAGCGATCAATACTTACTTATTCTTAAAGGAAGAGGAAATCTATAAGCTGACGACAGCTCTTGAATGTATCCGTTACGGTCTGTCCGCAAGAGAGACGCTGGCTTATGTAGGAGGTGTGAAACAATGATTGTAAAGATGAAGTTCTTAAGCATCAGCGGTCCGAGAACGGATATCGACCGGGTGTGCGACGTCTATCTTTCCAAATATGAGATGCAGCTTGAGAACGCGGTCACAGAACTTCGGACGACCCAGAACCTCCTTCCCTTTGTGGAGGTGAACCCGTACAAGGAGCCGCTGGCCAAGGCGGAACAGTTCGCCGGCCTTCTGCCTTCCGGAGAGTATCACACGGACCACACGCTGACTACGGAAGAGATCCTGGCGCTGATCCGGGACGTGAACCACGACTATCTGGATATCCAGGAGAACAAAGAGCTTCTGAAGAAGAAGAAGGATGAGCTGACCGGCAAGCTGAATGTGCTGGAGCCCTTCCGGTCCCTGGATCTGGACGTGCACAAGGTGCTTCATTACCGGTATATGCATGTGCGTTTTGGACGGATCGACCTGGATCATTATCAGAAGCTGGAGAAATATCTGTTTGACGATCTGAACGCCATTTTCCTGGAAGGGACCCGGACGGAGAACTATGTGTACGGCTGTTATTTTGCGGCCAATTCAGATACCAGCCGGGTGGACGCGGTGTTTAATTCCATGCACTTTGAGCGGATCACGGTCTCCGACGAATACATCGGGACGCCTCAGGTGGCCTGCGAGACTCTGAAGGAAGAGATCGAGGAGACCCAGAAAGCCATCGATCAGCTGGAGGAAGATACCCGGTCTCTGATGGAGAGCCATGCCTCCGAGCTGATGGGAGCGAGGAAGCGGCTGGAAGAGCTGTCCAACAACTTCGATGTGCGCAAGATGGCCGCGCGGATCGAGGACGACAATAAAGAAGATTACTACATTCTCTGCGGATGGATGGGAGAGAAAGACGTGGAAGCTTTCGTCAAGGAAGCGGAGAATGATCACAGGGTGCTGATCGTGGTGGAGGAAGAGCGGGAGAAATTCTTCGGCGATCCGCCTACGAAACTGAAGAATCCCAAGATCTTCAAGCCCTTTGAGATGTTTATCAAGATGTACGGGCTGCCGGCCCATGACGAGATGGATCCCACTATCTTCGTAGCTCTGACATATACCTTTATCTTTGGAGCCATGTTTGGAGACGTGGGACAGGGACTGTGCCTGTTCCTGATCGGCGGGATCATCTATCTGACGAAGAAGGCGAACCTGGCGGGGATCATCTCTGTGGCGGGACTTTTCTCCACGTTCTTCGGATTTATGTTCGGAAGCGTGTTTGGATTTGAAGACATCCTGCCGGCCAGATGGCTGCGGCCGGTGAGCGCTATGACGGACCTGCCCTTTATCGGGCAGCTGAACACGGTGTTCGTGGTGGCGATCGCCTTTGGTATGGCGCTGAACATCCTGGTGATGCTGTTCCACATCGTCAACGCCATCCGGGCCCGGGATACGGAAAACATCTGGTTTTCCAACAACGGCCTGGCGGGACTTGTGTTCTACGGATTCCTGGTGCTGACGGTGGTGCTTTTCATGACCGGGCATAAGACGCCGGGTAATATCCTGATGGCCATCTTCCTGGGAGTGCCGGTGGTCCTGTTCTTATTCAAGGAACCGCTGACAAACCTGGTGGAGCGAAACCATAAGAAGATCGAAGAAGGCAAGGTGATGTTCCTGGTACAGGGATTTTTCGAACTGTTCGAGACCATGCTGAGCTATTTCTCCAATACGCTTTCCTATGTGCGTATCGGAGCCTTCGCGGTAAGCCACGCGGCGATCATGGAAGTGGTCCTTATGCTCTCCGGAGCTACGGACGGAAGCCCCAATATCATCGGGCTTGTGATCGGAAATATCGTGGTGTGCGGCCTGGAAGGCCTGGTTGTGGGAATTCAGGTACTGCGTCTGGAATACTATGAGATGTTCAGCCGGTTCTACAAAGGAACCGGGCGGGAATTCAAGCCATTTAAAAATCATAAGAAAGCATAGAAAAATACTCAGTCATTTATTTTAAGGAGGAAAATAAAGCCATGACAGTAACAGTGAAAATTTTGTTGATCGCAACTTTGATACTCAGCATTGTAATCCCGTTTGGGTACTACCTGATCGGGGAGAAGAACAAGAAGCGTTATAAGCGCGCCATCGGGACCAACATTTTCTTCTATTTTGGAGCATTCATCGCGGCGGGGATCATGTTGTTCTCCGGCACTCCTGTACAGGCTGCCGACGCGGCTGCAGGGGCTGCTTCAAACGCGGCGGGATTCGGTTATCTTGCGGCCGCACTGTCAACCGGTTTATCATGTGTGGGCGGCGGTATCGCCGTAGCAAGTGCAGCAAGCGCGGCGCTGGGAGCTATCAGCGAGGACTCCAGCGCGCTTGGTAAGTCCCTGATCTTCGTAGGTCTTGCAGAAGGTGTATGTCTGTACGGACTGATCATCTCCTTCATGATCCTGGGACAGCTGTAAGATGAAAATGTATCTGATCAGTGATAATGTCGACACCCTGACAGGGATGCGGCTGGCCGGCGTAGACGGAGTGGTGGTCCACGAGCGAAATGAGCTTAGGGAAGCCATCGAGAACGCCATGACCGACAAGACCGTGGGGATCATCCTGCTGACGGAGAAGTTCGGGCGGGAGTTCCCGGACCTGATCGATGAGATCCGGCTGGAGCATACCATGCCGCTTCTGATCGAGATCCCTGACAGGCACGGAACCGGACGTAAAGAAGACTTTATCACTTCCTATGTAAACGAAGCCATCGGCTTAAAACTGTAATGAAGAAGGTGAACAGGCGTGACATTAGAAGAAAAGACTGCGCATTTGCAGGAGGCTGCCATGAAAGAGGCAAGAGCCCAGGGCAATGCGATCATCGAACAGCATAGAAATGCTTTGGAAGGTGTGTTTGAACAGCACAAGCAGGAGGCGCTGCGCCAGTCGGAGACCCGGCTTAAGGCGGAGACCACCCATGAGAAGCAGCAGCTTAATATGGCGGTGTCCAAGGCCCAGCTGCAGCTGAAGAGAGATCTGAGCAAAGTACAGAATGAACTGAAGAAAGAGTTGTTTGAAGAAGTGCGCCAGCTGGTGGCAGCTTATATGCAGACAGAGGAATATCTGCGCCTTCTGGTGGAGTATATCGAGAAGGCGGCCGCATTTGCCGGAAGCGAGGCTATGACCATCTATATCAATCCTACGGATGCGGATAAGAAGGACTATCTGGAGGAGCACACCGGCTTCCAGCTGACGGTGAGCAAAGAAGATTTCATCGGCGGTGTCAGATGTGTGGTACACGGGAGAAATATCCTGGTAGACCATGCCTTCAAGGGAGCCATCGAGCGCGAATACCAGAGATTCTTATTCAAGGGAGGTACGGGCGTTGAATAGTAAGAAAGTAGCAACAATCTACGGCATCAATGGCCCGGTGATCTACCTGAAGGGAAAGACGGGATTTAAGATGTCGGAAATGGTCCACGTGGGTCCGCAGCGGCTGGTGGGGGAAGTTATTTCCCTGGATAAGGATCGGACTACGGTGCAGGTCTATGAGGAGACTTCAGGCCTGCGTCCGGGGGAGACGGTGGAAGCCACAGGGGCGGCCATCTCTGTGACGCTGGCGCCTGGAATCCTGAATAATATCTTCGACGGGATCGAGCGCCCCCTGGAGCGGATCGCGGAAAGCGGCGGCGCGTTTATCACCCGGGGTGTCAGCGTAGATGCGCTGGACCGCAAGAAGCTGTGGGATACCCATATAACCGTGAAGACGGGAGACCTGGTGCGCGGCGGGACCATCATCGCGGAGGTTCCGGAGACTTCTGCCATTGTGCACAAATGCATGGTTCCTCCCAATGTGGAGGGAACCGTAGTGGAGACCGTGGCGGATGGCCAGTATACCATCGAGGATACCATTGTGACCATCGAGCTGGCTGACGGGACCAGGCGGGAGCTTTCCATGACCCAGCACTGGCCCATCCGTGTGCCAAGACCGGTGAGCCAGAGATATCCGGCCAGCGTACCGCTGATCACAGGGCAGCGTATCCTGGATACCATGTTCCCCATTGCCAAGGGCGGAACAGCGGCGATCCCCGGCGGATTCGGAACCGGAAAGACCATGACCCAGCATCAGATCGCCAAGTGGGCGGATGCGGACATTATCGTATATATCGGCTGCGGTGAGCGTGGCAATGAGATGACCCAGGTACTGGAAGAGTTCGGCGAACTGGTAGACCCCAGGAACGGCAATCCCCTGATGGACCGTACCGTTCTGATCGCCAACACTTCCAACATGCCGGTGGCGGCCCGTGAGGCTTCCATCTACACCGGGCTTACCCTGGCGGAATATTACCGGGATATGGGATATGACGTGGCCATCATGGCAGACTCCACCTCCCGGTGGGCGGAGGCGCTGCGTGAGCTGTCCGGACGTCTGGAGGAAATGCCGGCGGAGGAAGGGTTCCCGGCCTATCTGGCTTCCCGTCTGTCTGCGTTCTATGAGCGGGCAGGGATGATGCAGACCCTGAACGGAGCCACCGGTTCCGTATCTATCATCGGTGCGGTTTCTCCCCAGGGAGGGGATTTCTCCGAGCCTGTGACTCAGAATACCAAGCGTTTTGTGCGCTGCTTCTGGGGACTGGATAAGTCTCTGGCTTATTCCAGACATTTCCCGGCCATCCACTGGCTGACCAGCTACAGTGAGTATCTTACGGACTTAAGCGGCTGGTACACCGATCATGTGTCGCCCAAGTTCGTGGATTACCGGAATCGTCTGATGGCGCTTCTCAACCAGGAGAGCAGTCTGATGGAGATTGTAAAGCTGATCGGCGGCGACGTGCTGCCGGACGACCAGAAGCTGGTGCTGGAGATCGCCAAGGTGATCCGGCTTGGCTTCCTGCAGCAGAACGCCTTCCACAAGGAAGATACCTGCGTATCCCTGGAGAAGCAGTTTAAGATGATGGATGTGATCCTGTATCTCTATAAGCAGAGCCGGAAGCTGGTGGCCATGGGCATGCCCATGTCTGTGCTGAAGGCAGAAGGGATCTTTGAGAAAGTGATCGCCATCAAGTATGACGTTCCCAATGACAACCTGCAGATGCTGGATCTCTATAAGAAAGACATCGACGATTTCTACAATCGTGTTCTTGAGAAGAATGGTTAAAGGAGGGACAGAATATGGCAATTGAATATCTTGGACTTAGTAATATCAATGGCCCTCTGGTTGTTCTGGAGGGAGTGCAGGATGCCTTCTTTGACGAGATCGTGGAATTCGTTGTAGATGGAGACACCCGGAAAATGGGGCGTATCGTGGAGCTGGATGAGGACAAAGCCATCATCCAGGTATTTGAAGGCACGGAAAATATGTCCCTTAACAATACGCATACAAAGCTTACCGGCCGCCCGATGGAGATCGCGGTCTCCCCGGAGATGCTGGGACGTACCTTCAATGGAGTGGGAGAGCCTATCGACGAGCTGGGACCCATTTTCTCTGATGATATGCGGGATGTGAACGGCCTGCCGCTGAACCCGGTGCGCCGGGAGTACCCGAGGAACTATATCCGTACCGGTATCTCTG
>NZ_DBGCJQ010000121.1:0-4562 GCF_048354975.1 Massilistercora timonensis
AGCTGTCTACCTTCAGTACATTTCCCGGCTTTACAATACCGTCTCTTCGAATACGTTCTTTCAAAAGTTCCATAATTTCATTCCTCTCTGGTTATCCTATTCTCTATAGTACTTCCCCCGTGCGGGTTTTTCAATAGACAAACAGAGGGAAATCGGGTAAAATAAAGGGAATAGCAGGAGAGAAGTTATGAAAAGGATCAAGGAAATCTATCAAAAGTGCATACGGTTCTCCACCCAGGTGGGGGAGGATCATGTGGGAGCCTACGCGGCCCAGTCCGCGTTTTTCTTCATGCTCAGTATGATCCCCATCATCCTGCTCCTCCTTATGCTGGTGCGCTATACGCCGGTGACTAAGGCGGACGTGATGACAGCGGTGATCCAGGTGTTCCCAAGATCTGTGGATTCTCTGATCACATCCATTGTAAATCAGGTTTACAACCAGTCCATGGGCGTCATCCCTGTAACGGTGATCGTAGCCCTCTGGTCGGCGGGAAAAGGAGTGTTGGCTGTGACTTCCGGCCTGAACTGTGTCTATGAATGTCCGGAGACCAGAAATTACGTGTTCCTGCGGGTGAGGGCCACGCTGTACACCCTGATGTTCCTGTTGGTGATCGTGTCCCTTCTGATACTGTCCGTCTTCGGAAACACTTTGAATCTTTTTATCGCGGATCACATTCCCTTTATGACTTCCCTGGCGGACTGGCTGATCCAGGCCCGGATCTTTATCACGCCGTCGCTTCTGGTGGTGTTCTCTCTCCTGATCTACAAGTTCCTTCCCAACCGGAGGGACAAATTCCGCAAGCAGATCCCGGGAGCGGTCTTCACAGCCCTGGGGTGGATGGTGATCTCCTGGATCTTCTCCGTATACGTAGACGTGTTCCAGGGCTTCTCCAGTATGTACGGGAGCCTGACCACCATCGTGCTGATCATGTTGTGGATGTATTTCTGTATGTACAGTATCCTGCTGGGAGGGGAACTGAATATAGAAATGTATGACAAATTATTTACCGGAAAAAGAGACAAGAAGGAGAGGACAGAAGAGGAATGAAGATTGAGATACCAGGCTACAAAGAATTAGACTTAAATTATCTGGTGCTGGATTACAACGGGACCATCGCCATGGGCGGGAAGATTAAGGAATCGGTAAAGGAGCGGATCTGCCGCCTGGCCCAGGAGTTTGAGATCGTGGTCCTGACCGCGGATACCTACGGAACGGCCAGAGAGGCCTGCAAGGATCTGCCGGTGCGGATCGAGACCTTCCCTAACGACAATGCCCTTCCGGCCAAGATGGCAGTGGTGGAGGAGCTGGGCTTATCCTCCTGCGTAGCCATTGGAAACGGGAGGAATGACAAGCTGATGCTGCGGGCCAGCGCCCTGGCCATCGCGGTGCTGGAGCAGGAGGGAATGTGCAGCCGGCTTCTGGGTGAGGCAGACGTGTGCACCAGGAGTATTGAGGACGCCCTGGATCTGCTGTTGTACCCGGTGCGGCTGGTGGCCACACTGCGAGGATAAAGGGAAATGGAACGGCTTTTGAGCCGTTCTTTTTTTACGCCGTGGGAATTTGCAAAGATTTATCATAAAAATAGTTGACTTTAAATTTAGTATATGTATAATAAAGAAGGACAAAACAAAATGTTTAGTAACTGTAAGGGAAGGAAGCATATGAACATAGAGGAAAATATCGGAAATAAGATCCGAAATCTTCGAAATCAGAATGGCCTGACCCAGGAAGAACTTGCAGACAGAACAGAGCTTACAAAGGGCTTTATCTCCCAGTTGGAACGGGGCCTCACGGCGCCGTCCATTTCTACGTTAATGGACATTGTGGAGTGCCTGGGGACCAATCTGGCGGAGTTTTTTCAGGAGGAAAGTGAGCAGCCTGTAGTCTACCCCAAAGAAGACTATTTTGAGAAGACAGACGAGGACGGCAACCGGATCGAATGGCTGGTGGCCTCGGCCCAGAGCCGGAGTATGGAGCCTATCCTGGTGCGGATCCAGCCCGGCCAGTCCATGCCGGTGGACAAGCCCCACGAGGGGGAGGAGTTCGGCTATGTGCTGGAAGGAAAGATCAACGTACATTACGGAAGAAATGTGTACACGGTGAGAAAGGGAGATTCCTTTATCTTTGCCGCCAATAAGAAACATAAGATAAGCTCGGCTTGTGCAAAGGTGTCCACGGTCCTGTGGATCAGCACCCCGCCAAGCTTCTAAGGAGGAACTATGCAGGACGTTATTTTGGAACTGGACGGGATCAGCAAGACCTTTGACGACAAGAAGGTGCTGAACTCCTTCAGCCTTGAGATCAAGAGAAATGAATTCATCACCCTGCTGGGGCCGTCCGGCTGCGGCAAATCCACCACGCTGCGGATCATCGGAGGTTTCGAGAAGCCGGATAAGGGCAGGGTGCTTTTTGACGGCAAGGATATCACCAATCTGACGCCGGATAAACGGAATGTAAATACGGTATTCCAGAAATATTCTCTGTTCCCCCATATGAATGTGGAGGAGAACATCGCTTTCGGTCTGAAGCTGAAGAAGAAGAGCCAGCAGTATGTGAAGGATAAGATTGCCTACGCTCTGAAGCTGGTGAATATGGAAGGCTATGAGAAGCGCAGCCCCATGTCGCTGTCCGGCGGGCAGCAGCAGCGGGTGGCCATTGCCCGGGCTATCGTCAACGAGCCCAAGGTGCTGCTTCTGGACGAGCCCCTGGGGGCTCTGGACTTGAAGCTGCGCCACGATATGCAGCGGGAGCTGATCAAGATCAAGAAGGAAGTGGGGATCACCTTCGTCTATGTGACCCACGACCAGGAGGAAGCCCTTACCATGTCCGACCGGATCATTGTCATGAACAAGGGCATCATCCAGCAGATCGGCACATCCAAGAGCATTTACGATGAACCCCAGAACGCCTTTGTGGCCGACTTTATCGGGGACAGCAACATCATCGACGGGATCATGCGCCGGGACTGCCTGGTAGAGATCCAGGGGGTGGAGATCCCCTGTGTGGATGTGGGATTTGGAAAAGACGAGTTGGTGGATGTGGTCATCCGGCCGGAGGATCTGGTCATCGTGCGCCCGGAAGAAGGATATCTGCAGGGGACGGTAGTCTCCATCATCTTCAAGGGAGCGGTCTATGAGATCAAGGTCCAGGTGGGAGATTACGAGTGGATGATCGAGAGTGTGAATCCGGCGCAGGTAGGTGTCCCAGTGGGCCTTACCATCCTGCCGGACAATATCCAGATCATGCATAAGCCTCATTCGGAGGACGCGGAGGTCATAAGAGAAGATGAATAAGCGGAAATGGCTGGCCACTCCTTATGCGGTGTGGGTCATCGGATTTACCGTCATCCCCATGATCCTGATCTTCCGCTATGCCCTGACTGCGCAGGAGGGCGGCTTTACAATGGAAAATATACTGGCGATCGCGGATCCCATCCACCTGAAGGCGGTGGTCTTCTCCCTGGAGATCGCGGTGGGATGTACCCTTTTATGCATCCTTTTGTCCTATCCGCTGGTGCTGGCCCTTCGGAGGCTGAACCTGGGGAAGCGGGGATTCGCCATCTTTATCATCATCCTGCCTATGTGGATGAACTTTATCCTGCGGCTTCTGGCCTGGCAGATGATCCTGTCCTCCAACGGGATTCTGAACTTCATTGTCCAGAAGCTGGGATTTGAGCCGCTGGCCCTGGCCAATACCGGGATAGCGGTGATGATCGGCGTGGTCTATGATTTCCTGCCCTATATGGTGCTCCCCATCTACAATGCGGTGATGGAGATTGACGAGGACGTGATCGAGGCGGCCAAGGACCTGGGAGCGGGCGGATTCACCACCTTCCGCAAGGTGATCTTCCCCCTGTCTGTGCCGGGACTCTTAAGCGGGATCGTTATGGTGTTCGTTCCTTCCATGACTTCCTTCGTTGTGGCGGACATCCTGGGCGGCGGGAAGCTGCAGCTGATCGGAAATGTGATCGAGCAGGAGTTTACCAAGAGCATCAACTGGAACCTGGGCTCCGGCCTGTCTGTGTCCCTGATGATCTTCGTGCTGATCAGCATGGCCTTCACCATGAAAAATGACGTAGAAGGGAAGGGATCGACGGTATGGTAGAGAAGTTGAAAGATTTTTGCAGCAGATGTTACCTGGGGATCATCGTGGTGTTCCTGTACGCGCCTATCCTGGTGCTGATCGTCCTGTCCTTCAACAATTCCAGGTCCCGGGTGACCTGGGGAGGATTCACCCTGGACTGGTATAAAAGGCTTCTTATGAACAGTCAGATCATGGAGGCCCTGGGGACCACGCTGGTGCTGGCCTTTGCCTCCGCCTTTATCGCCACGGTGATCGGCGTGCTGGCTGCTCTTGGGATCAACGCCATGCGGCAGCGGAACTACCAGATCATGATGGCGGCCACCAATATCCCCATGCTGAACGCGGATATCGTGACGGGGATCGCGCTTATGCTGTGGTTCGTTCATTTCCTGGAACTGGGATTCGGCAGCGTGCTGCTGGCCCATATTACTTTTAATATCCCTTATGTGATCTTAAGCGTCATGCCCAAGATCCGGCA
>NZ_DBGCJQ010000122.1:0-4371 GCF_048354975.1 Massilistercora timonensis
ACGCTTTCAAGCTGGCACAGGAAGCAGAACTGGATCTGGTAAAGATCGCACCAACTGCTAAACCACCGGTATGTAAGATCATCGATTACGGAAAATACCGCTATGAGCAGGCCAGAAAGGAAAAAGAGGCCAGAAAGAAACAGAAGACGGTGGAGATCAAGGAAGTACGGCTTTCGCCCAATATCGACACCAACGATCTGAACACCAAGGTGAACAACGCAAGGAAGTTCCTCAGCAAAGGCAATAAGGTAAAGGTGACGCTGCGTTTCAGAGGCCGTGAGATGGCCCACGTTCAGCAGAGCAAGCACATCCTGGATGATTTTGCCAAACTGGTGGAAGATCTGGCTGTTGTAGAGAAACCTGCCAAACTGGAAGGCAGGAACATGAGCATGGTTTTAACTGAAAAACGTTAAAAATATATTCACACAAACGCAAGGAGGAATTCATTATGCCAAAAATGAAAACAAATCGGGCTGCTGCAAAGCGCTTTAAGAAGACAGGTACAGGACTGTTAAAGAGAAACAAAGCTTACAAGAGCCATATCTTAACAAAGAAGTCCGCGAAGAGAAAGAGAAACCTGAGAAAGGCTACCATCACGGACGCAACCAACGTAAAGAACATGAAGAAAGCAATGCCATATTTATAAGATCTGGCAGGAAAGTTGAAGGAGGAATAAGACATGGCAAGAATCAAAGGCGGATTAAACGCTAAGAAGAAACACAATAGAGTATTGAAACTGGCAAAAGGATACAGAGGAGCCCGCTCCAAACAGTACCGTGTTGCAAAACAGTCTGTAATGAGAGCTCTGGCAACTGCATACGCAGGAAGAAAACAGCGCAAGCGCCAGATGCGTCAGCTGTGGATCGCCCGTATCAACGCTGCTGCCAGAATGAACGGACTGTCCTACAGCAAGTTCATGCACGGCCTGAAGCTGGCGAACATCGACATGAACCGCAAGATGCTGGCTGAGATGGCAGTGAACGACGCAGAAGGCTTCGCTACACTGGCTCAGGCTGCAAAGGAAAAACTTGCATAAATCTCTTGACAACGCCACGTCACCGTGATAAAGTATAGAAAACCGTTGAGGAAGAGTAAGTATCCGTGATTGGAACCTTCAGAGAGCTGCAGATGGTGGGATTGCAGCGGATGAGATCATGGAGAATGGACTTCCGAGGGCGAGCTGAAAGATTTCAAGTAAGCGGGCCGGAGCAGGTCTCCGTTATCAAAACCAGCGTATGATGGTACGTATGAGTGGGTATATCGCAAGATATATCAAGCCGGGTGGCACCGCAGGAGTTGATTTTTGATACTCTTGTCCCTGCAAAGTAATTTGTATGGGATAAGGGTATTTTTTATTTGCACAGAAGGTACCCTTTCCCAGGAAAACCAGTGAGCAGAAAGGAGAACCAACATGAAAGAACAGAAAATCCCCTACAAGATCTACCTGGAAGAGAGCGAGATGCCCAAGGAATGGTATAATGTGCGCGCCGATATGAAGAGCAAGCCGGCGCCCCTTCTTAATCCGGCTACCCATGAGCCTATGACCGCAGAGGAACTTTCCGTGGTATTCTGTAAAGATCTGGTGGACCAGGAGCTGGACAATGAGAACCGCTACATTGAGATCCCCCGCGAGATCCGGGACTTCTACAAGATGTACCGTCCCGCTCCGCTGGTGCGGGCCTACTGTCTGGAAGAACGGCTGCAGACGCCGGCGAAGATCTACTATAAGTTCGAGGGAAACAACACCAGCGGCAGTCACAAGCTGAACTCCGCCATCGCCCAGGCCTACTACGCCAAGAAACAGGGGCTGAAGGGCGTGACCACAGAAACGGGAGCCGGCCAATGGGGAACAGCCCTTGCCATGGCCTGCGCTTACCTAAAGCTGGACTGTAAAGTATTTATGGTGAAATGCTCCTATGAACAGAAGCCCTTCCGCCGGGAAGTAATGCGCACCTACGGGGCCAGCGTGACTCCCTCCCCCTCCATGGAAACAGAGGTGGGCCGGAAGATCCGGGCAGAACATCCGGGAACTTCGGGAAGCCTTGGCTGCGCCATCTCAGAGGCTGTTGAGGTAGCCCTTGGAAGCGAGGGATACCGGTATGTGCTGGGAAGCGTACTGAACCAGGTGGTGCTCCACCAGTCCATCATTGGTATGGAGACCAAGCTGGCTCTGGATAAATATGGTGTGACGCCGGATATCATCATTGGCTGCGCCGGAGGAGGATCCAACCTGGGCGGCCTGATCGCGCCATTTATGGGAGAGAAGCTGCGGGGCGAGAAGGATTATCATTTTATCGCAGTGGAGCCGGCTTCCTGTCCCAGCATGACCAGAGGCGTTTATGCCTATGACTTCTGCGATACCGGAATGGTGTGCCCGCTGGCCAAGATGTATACGCTGGGAAGCGGGTTCATCCCCTCACCCAACCATGCGGGAGGCCTTCGCTATCACGGTATGAGCCCCATCCTGTCCCAGCTCTATGCGGACGGGTATATGGAAGCCCGCTCGGTGGAGCAGACGTCAGTGTTCGCGGCGGCAGAGCAGTTTGCCCGGATCGAGGGCATCCTTCCTGCACCGGAGAGCAGCCATGCCATCAAGGTGGCTATGGACGAGGCTATGAAGTGCAAGGAGACGGGAGAAGAGAAGACCATCGTGTTCGGCTTGACGGGAACCGGGTATTTTGATATGGTTGCTTATGAGAAGTTCCATAACGGACAGATGGAGGATTATATTCCTTCGGATGAGGATCTGAAGACCGGATTTGACGGGATCCCCCGTTTCCCGGGCAATATGGAATAATACGGACAGGACAGATGGAGGTGGCCCTATGAAAGTACTGGTAGTGGTAGATATGCAGAAGGATTTTGTGGACGGAGCCCTGGGGACAAAAGAAGCCCAGGACATTGTTCCAAAAGTAGTAGAGAAGATCCGAAATTTTGACGGGGAGGTCTACTATACAAGAGACACCCATGAGAAGAATTATCTGGATACCCAGGAGGGGAAGTTGCTGCCGGTACCCCACTGTATCCTTGGTACGGAAGGATGGGAACTGGTGCCCGAGATCCGGGAGCTGGCCGGGGATCACATTTACAATAAACCCACCTTTGGCAGTGTAGAACTATGTTATGGCCTGAAAGAAGCCATGCTGGATGAGGAAGTAGAGGCGGACGGGAACCTGATCGAGTCCATCACGCTGGTGGGGCTTTGTACGGATATCTGTGTGATCTCCAACGCCATGCTGCTGAAGGCCTTCTTCCCGGAAGTGCCGGTGATCGTGGACGCTTCCTGCTGCGCGGGAGTGACGCCAGAGAGTCATGAGAACGCGCTGGAGGCCATGAAGATGTGCCAGATCCAGGTGGAAAATCTATAGGTTGAAAAAGAGAAGCCTGCAAAATGGCTTCTCTTTTTTATGTAAATTTATGCGCTTTCCTCAGTTTGTTCAGATTCTTCTGCTGTCTGGGCCTTCAGGTTCTTATTGGCCGTGGAAAGCATAAGCTTGATCCGGTTTAACTGGTTGACTTCGCTGGCGCCGGGGTCAAAGTCGATGGCCACGATGTTGGACTCAGGGTAGAGCCGGCGCAGTTCTTTGATCACGCCTTTTCCTACCACATGGTTGGGGAGGCAGGCAAAAGGCTGGGTGCACACAATGTTAGGCGCTCCGCTGTGGATCAGCTCCAGCATCTCGCCGGTGAGGAACCATCCCTCGCCGGTCTGGTTGCCAAGAGATACGATCTCGGAAGCCATCTTGCCAAGTTCGTCAATCTTTGCCGGTGGATCAAAATGCCGGCTCTTCTTAAACGCTTCTGTGGCAGGTGCCCGGAACCATTCTAACGCCTTGATGCCAAGATTTCCCATGGTCGCCTTGGACTTCTTCATGCCCAGGTGGGACACTTTGAAGTTCTGGTTGTAGAAGCAGTAGAGCAGGAAGTCCAGAAGATCAGGCACCACGGCCTCGGCCCCCTCGCTCTCCAGCAGATCCACCAGATGATTATTGGCGGCGGGAAGGAACTTCACCAGAATCTCGCCTACCACGCCTACCCGCGGCTTCTTCACATCCAGCAGTTCCAGGTTATTGTCGAAGTCCTCGATAATCTCCCGGCATAATTGCTTGAACCTCCTCCTGGAAGGATAGCCTTGGGAGAGGAACTCCTTGCAGACGCCCTTCCACTTTTCGTGCATAGCATTGGCAGAGCCAGGCACTGCCTCGTAAGGCCGCAACCGGTAGACGCATTTCATGAAGATGTCTCCGAAGATCGCCGCATAGATTCCACGCAGGGCCAGGGAAGGCGTAATCTTGAATCCCGGGTTGCCTTCCAGGCCGCTTAGGTTGATGGAGATCACCGGAATGTGCCCGAATCCGGCCTTTTTAAGCG
>NZ_DBGCJQ010000123.1:0-7185 GCF_048354975.1 Massilistercora timonensis
CTGCGGCCTGATCGCGGGAAGTGTTCCTTTTATCTTTACCCATGTGAAGGGGAAGGCAGTAAAACCGGGAATGATCGCGGCCTTCCTGGTGTTTTTCCTTATCGTTATCGCCATGGCGCTTATGGGGGAGACCGAAGGAGCGGCGGCGGACGTAAGCTTCAGCCTTCTTAATGTGATCAAGCTTCTGGCAGTTGGGATCATCGCCGCGGCTACCATGGTAGTGCCGGGGGTCAGCGGCTCCATGATGCTGATGGTGCTGGGTTATTATAATACGATCCTGGAGAGTATCAATGATTTCGTGGAGGCGGCACTGTCTCTGGATATGCCGGTGCTGATAGAGAATCTGCTGATCCTGGTCCCGTTTGGGATCGGGGTGGTGATCGGGATCTTCCTGATCGCCAAGATCATCGAGTTTATCTTCCAGAGAGCCGAGACCCATGCCTACTGGGCGATCCTGGGACTGATCCTGGCTTCGCCGATAGCCATCCTTCTGAAGACGGACTGGAGCGGTTTCTCTGTTGTCGCTATTGTAACCGGAGCGGTCACCTTTGCCATCGGATGGTTTATCGCCTCAAAGCTTGGGGATGAATAAGAGAGAAGGAGGAGAGAAGATGGAAAAAATGTATGATGTAACAGCAATGGGGGAGCTTCTGATCGATTTTCCCATGAACGGGAAGAGTGAGCAGGGCAACGACCTTTTTGAAGCCTGCCCCGGGGGAGCGCCCTGCAACGTGCTTGCCATGCTGAATAAGCTGGGGAGAAAAACGGCGTTTATCGGCAAGGTGGGAAAAGACCAGTTCGGGCAGCTTCTGAAGGATACCATTGAAGAGATGGGGATCGACGCCAGAGGGCTTCTGCTGGATGAGAAGACCCATACCACCCTGGCTTTTGTCCATACCTTCCCGGACGGAGACCGGGAATTCTCCTTCTACCGGAATCCGGGAGCGGACATGATGCTGACAGAAGACGAAGTGGATTATGATCTGATCCGCAGCTCAAAGGTGTTTCACTTCGGGACGCTGTCCATGACTGACGAACCGGTAAGGACAGCCACCAAAAAGGCGCTGGAGGCAGCGAAGGAGGCAGGGTGCCTGATCACCTTCGACCCTAATTTAAGACCGCCCCTCTGGAATTCCCTGGAGGAAGCCAAAGAGATGATGGAGTATGGGTTCCGTTACTGTGATATGCTGAAGATCTCTGACAATGAGATCCAGTTTGTGACAGGGAAGGAAGACTATGACGAGGGGATCCGCTGTCTCCAGGAGACCTATCAGATCCCGGTGATCTTCCTGACCATGGGCAAAGAAGGCAGCAGGGTCTATTATAAGGATCTGCGGGTGGAAAGAAAAGGATATCAGGTGAAAGCCATTGAGACCACCGGAGCCGGAGATACCTTCTGCGGGTGCGCCATCCACGGTCTGCTGAAATACGGCCTGGAGGGACTTACAGAAGAAAGCCTGGGAGAGATCCTTTCCTATGCCAATGCAGGCGCGGCGCTGATCACCATGAAAAAAGGCGCCATCCGCTCCATGCCGGAACCGTCCGAGATCGAAGCGCTCCAGGCGTGATGGAGAAGAGGTCAGTTTTCCGGTTCTGCATGATCCCTTAACTCCAGAAGATGGAGATAAGAGAAGAGATCTTCCCTGGATCTGGGAGAAAGATTGCGGTACTGGGCGAGAAGCCGCTGTTCAACTTCAGGAAAAGTGATTTCCCGCAGAGGAATAGAGGGAGAACTGTCGTCAATGAGATAATCTACCGAAACGTGAAAAAGACCGGCAAGGGCCGCCAGCTTCTCGTGGGAGGGCTGACGGTTCTTTGTTTCGTACCCTGCGACGGTAGAGCGGGATACGTTGAGCCGCCGGGCAAGATCTTCCTGGGTCATGTGGTATTCCAGGCGCAGTGTTTTGATTTTTTTGTCAAGTGACATGACCATTCTCCTTCTCGCACGTTTTGCTATATTTTACCAATTGTTGCGTTAAAGAACATGGAAAGTGGCGAATATCAACAAAGTGTTGCCAATAAGTTCCGAAACGGAACATGGGATTCTCCCGTTGACACCAACTTTGAAACCACCTATAATTTATTTGAAGACAGAAAACCACTGACTTAAGGAGGAACAGGAACAATGATCGTAGCGAAAAATGATGAGGCGAAGAGAAGCCGGCTGTGGAGGATGGCGCTTCTGGTTTCTTCTGTCCTGATAGTCCTGGTCGTGATATTTCTGCTTACGAAATTATTTACGACGAACCCACTGGAAGGCAGCTGGGAGGACGAGAACGGGAAGATCAGCCTGAGCGTGGAGCCGGACGGAACAGCGTCTGTCACTGTCTCAGAGGCGGAGACCGGGCAGGTGATCCAGGTGCCGATGAAGTATACCATAGACCGGGATGCAAAGACTGTCACCATTGAGAAGGATCTTCAGGCCATCCGGAAGGCGGCGGAAGAATCGGAGGGAAAACTGACGCAGGAGAGTATGGAAACGGCGGCAGAGTCCCTGGACGACAGTTTTGACTACAGTGTGGATCAGGATACCCTTACCCTGTCTGAGCGGGAGTACGGGGATCAGATCATTTTGATCAGACAGTAAGCAGCAAGGAGCGCAAGAAGGAACTGCCCTCTATTTATCACCGGCTGGTATGGTGACAGGTAGAGGGCTCTTTATATCAGATGTAGGAGGAACGATTATGATACGCAGGGAGCAGACGAAGAAGATCCGGATCGGCACAGTGACCATCGGCGGAGGCAGCCCGGTGGCCATCCAGTCAATGACCAATACCCGTACAGAGGATGTGGAGGCCACAGTCTCCCAGATCCTCGGGCTGGAGCAGGCAGGGTGCGAGATCATCCGGTGCGCGGTGCCTACCATGGAGGCGGCGGAGGCTCTGGAGAAGATCAAGAAGCAGATCCATATCCCGCTGGTGGCGGACATCCATTTTGATTACCGGCTGGCTATCGCAGCCATCCGGCACGGCGCGGACAAGATCCGGATCAACCCGGGCAATATCGGAGACCGGGACCGGGTGCAGGCGGTGGTGGACGAGGCCAAAGCCGCAGGCATTCCCATCCGGGTGGGCGTCAACAGTGGTTCCCTGGAAAAGCCGCTGGTAGAGAAATATGGAGGGGTCACGGCAAAGGGCCTGGCCCAGAGCGCCATGGAGAAGGTACATATGATCGAGGATATGGGCTATGACAACCTGGTGGTGAGCATCAAGTCTTCCGATGTGCTGATGTGTGTGGAGGCCCATGAAATGGTGGCGCAGGAATGTCCTTATCCGCTGCACGTGGGGATCACAGAGTCCGGGACGCTTCTGGCGGGCAACATTAAGTCCTCCATCGGCCTTGGCCTGATCCTGCACCAGGGCATCGGCGACACCATCCGGGTATCCCTTACCGGAGATCCCAGGGAAGAGATCAAGTCCGCCAGGCTGATCCTTAAGACCCTGGGCCTTCGCAAAGGCGGGATCGAAGTAGTCTCCTGTCCGACCTGCGGACGGACCAAGATCGATCTGATCGGCCTTGCCAATCAGGTGGAAGCAATGGTGGCGGATATCCCCCTGGATCTGAAGGTGGCAGTGATGGGCTGCGTGGTCAACGGACCGGGGGAGGCCAAAGAGGCGGATATCGGCATCGCCGGAGGCATCGGGGAAGGCCTTCTGATCAAGAAAGGCCAGGTTGTAAAGAAGGTAAAAGAAGACGAGTTGCTGGAGACGTTGAGACAGGAGCTGCTGCACTGGAATGAGTAAGAAGTTTTTCGAAGTATTTCCCACTTTAAAAGTAAATGAAGAACTGGAACTTCTGTTCCACGGCGTGGATGTGTGCAAGGTGGCGACTAACAAAAGGAGAGATTACATCCGGGTGCAGATCCGCAGTGGACATCTGATCCGGAAATCCCGCATCTACGAACTGGAAGAGCTGCTGAAAGAGCAGCTCTTTGGACGTGCCAGGATCCAGATCCGGGTGGAGGAGGAATTTACCCTCTCCGCTCAGTATACTCCGGAAAATATTATGAGTGAATACTATGAAAGCTTCCTGGAGGAGCTGGACCGGGTCAGTGTGGTGGAGCGGAATATGCTGCAGAATGCGGACATTTCTTTTTCTGACGGAAATATCCTCTGCCTGAAGCTGGAGGACTCTATCGTGGCCCAGGGGAAGAAGGAATCCCTGTGCGCCTATCTGGAAGAAGTCTACCGGGAGCGGTTTGGCTGTCCGGTAGAAGTCCGGGTGCTCTATGAGAAAAAGGCAGAGAGCCGGCTGAAGTACAATGAGGAAAAGCTGCGCCAGGAGGTGGAAGCCATCCTGGAAGAGACGGAGGCGGCCCGGGAGGAGAAAGCAGGGGAGGAAAAGAAGGAAGACGCCGGGGAGAAGAAATCCGCCAAAACCGCTTCCAAACCGACAGACCGCAAGGGGAACGGATACGGCCGCCATGGGAGCAGAGAGCGGAAATCCGGGACAACCTGGGGCAAAAGCGACGATCCAAATCAGATCTACGGGCGGTTCTTCGACGACGAACCCATTGAACTGGCTCAGGTGGTGTCAGAGATGGGAGAGATCACCCTGCGGGGCAAGATCATCAAGTTTGAGACCCGGGAGATCCGCAATGAGAAGACCATTGTCATGTTCGCGGTGACGGATTTTACCGATACCATTATGGTGAAGATGTTCGTCCGCAATGACCAGCTGGCGGATATCCTGGCGGATATCCGTCCCGGGGCTTTTATCAAGCTGAAAGGCGTGACCACCATCGATAAATTCGACGGGGAGCTGACCATCGGATCGGTGACCGGTATCCGTAAGATCCCGGATTTTACCGAGTCCCGGAAGGACACGGCGCCGGAGAAGCGGGTGGAACTCCACTGCCATACCAAGATGAGCGATATGGACGGGGTTTCCGAGGTGGAGGATATCGTGAGAAGGGCCCATGACTGGGGCCATAAGGCCATCGCCATTACGGATCACGGGGTGGTGCAGGCATTCCCGGAGGCCAATCACTATATTGAGGGCTTAGACAAAGACGATCCCTTTAAGATCATTTACGGGGTAGAAGGCTACCTGGTGGACGATCTCCAGGATGTGGCGGTCAATGAGAAGGGCCAGTCCCTGGACGGGACCTATGTGGTCTTCGACCTGGAGACTACAGGATTCAGCGCTATCAAGGACAAGATCATTGAGATCGGCGCGGTGAAGGTGGAAGGAGGCAAGATCACAGACCGGTTCAGCACCTTTGTGAATCCGGGTGTGCCTATTCCCTTCCGCATCACCCAGCTGACCGGCATCACCGACCAGATGGTGATGGAGGCGCCGGGGATCGAGACGGTGCTTCCCCAGTTCCTGGAGTTCATCGGAGAGGCGGCGCTGGTGGCTCACAATGCCAGCTTTGACGTGGGATTTGTTGAGCAGAATTGCAGGTACCAGGATATCACACCGGATTTCACTTCTGTGGATACGGTGGCCATGGCCCGGATCCTGCTCCCCACCCTGTCCAAATATAAGTTGAACGTGGTGGCAGGCGCCCTCCATATCTCCCTGGAGAATCATCACCGGGCGGTGGACGACGCGGGGGCCACGGCGGAGATCTTCGTCCGTTTCCTGGAGATGCTGAAGGAAAAGGGGATCCATGACCTTGCCCATCTCAATCATTTTGGGGCGCAGAGTAAGGACATGGTGCGCAAGCTTCCCTCCTATCATGTGATCATCCTGGCGAAAAACGAGACCGGGCGGGTGAACCTTTACACCCTGATCTCCAAATCCCACCTGGAATATTTTGGGAGACATCCCAGGATCCCAAAGAGCGAGCTTGCCAGATATCGGGAAGGGCTGATCGTGGGAAGCGCCTGTGAGGCGGGAGAGCTTTATCAGGCCATCTTAAACGACCGTTCACAGGAGCGGATCGCCAGGATCGTGAATTTCTATGATTATCTGGAGATCCAGCCCCTGGGGAATAACCGGTTTATGATCGGAAGCGACCGGGTGGAAAATGTGCGAAGCGAAGAGGACTTACGGGAGATCAATCGGCGGATCGTCCGGCTGGGGGAAGAGTTTGGCAAGCCGGTGGCGGCCACCTGCGACGTCCATTTCCTGGATCCCGGCGACGAGGTATACCGCAGGATCATCATGGCGGGGAAAGGATTTACCGATGCGGATGAGCAGGCGCCCCTCTACCTCCATACCACGGACGAGATGCTGGAGGAATTTGAGTATCTGGGGTCTGCCAAGGCCCGGGAGGTGGTGATCGAGAATCCCAATAAGATCGCGGATATGATCGAGCGGATCTCGCCGGTGCGCCCGGACAAATGTCCTCCAGTGATCGAGAATTCGGATCAGGAGCTGCGGGACATCTGCTATGCAAAGGCTCATGCCATGTATGGAGATCCCCTGCCGGAAACGGTAACGGAGCGGCTGGAGCGGGAATTGAACTCCATTATCTCCAACGGGTTTGCAGTTATGTATATCATTGCCCAGAAGCTGGTGTGGAAATCCAACGAGGACGGCTATCTGGTGGGATCCCGTGGATCGGTTGGGTCTTCCTTCGTGGCCACCATGGCGGGGATCACGGAGGTGAATCCTTTAAGCCCCCACTACTACTGCCGGAACTGCCATTACAGTGATTTTGAGTCAGAGGAAGTGAAAGCATACGCCGGCGGCTGCGGCTGGGATATGCCGGACAAAAAGTGCCCGGTGTGCGGGGAAATGCTGGCAAAAGACGGATTTGACATTCCTTTCGAGACCTTCCTGGGATTTAAAGGGAACAAGGAGCCGGATATCGACCTTAATTTCTCCGGGGATTACCAGAGCAGCGCCCACAAATATACGGAAGTGATCTTCGGCACCGGACAGACCTTCCGGGCGGGGACCATCGCCACTCTGGCGGACAAGACTGCGTTTGGCTATGTGAAGAACTATTACGAGGAGCGGGGGCAGCGCAAACGGAACTGCGAGATCGATCGGATCGTGCAGGGATGTACCGGCATCCGCCGCAGTACCGGCCAGCACCCGGGAGGAATCATCGTCCTGCCCCACGGGGAGGACATCAACTCCTTTACGCCGGTGCAGCATCCGGCAAATGATACCAGTACGGATATCATCACCACCCATTTTGACTATCATTCCATCGACCACAACCTGCTGAAGCTGGATATCCTGGGCCATGATGATCCTACCATGATCAAGGCCCTGGAGAGCTATATC
>NZ_DBGCJQ010000124.1:0-10332 GCF_048354975.1 Massilistercora timonensis
TCCGCCGGGAAGAAGGATCCTCCCTCCTGGGGCGCATATTTCTCCTGAAGCTCCTTAAGCTCCTCCAGCAGTGTATGATAACTGATAAATCCCTTTACAAAGGCGTCTTCAATATCCGCGGTCTTATAGGCAATGTCGTCCGCCGCTTCCAGGATAAAGGTAAGCGGGTGCCGGCAGCCGTCGGTCCCGGTTTCCTCCTGGATCTCCTGGAAGATCTCCCGGTCCGCGTAGTAATAACCGATCTTCTTATCCTTGATATTTCCTGACTTGGGATCGATCTGGGTGGAGGCCACCGGATATTTGATGATGGTATTCAAAAGGGCGTAGGTCAGGTTCATTCCCCGCTCATCCACCAGGAAATGAAGCTTGGACACCAGCCGCAGCGCCTGAGCATTTCCTTCAAAATGATAGAAGTCCTCCCGCATCTGGGGCGTCAGCACCTGGTCGATAGGTCTGCCCTTATAAGTCAGCATGGGCAGGTTCCGCTCAAACCATTCCCGGATCTCCACTTCGCCAAAATGACCAAAGGGCGGATTCCCAATATCATGGATCAGCCCTGCGCACTGAAGGATGCTGCAGATATCCTCCTTCATCCTGGGCGTGAAGCCGCTGTCCTTCTTATATACCAGGATATTTTCCCCGATATTCTGTCCCAGCGACTTGGCAAACGACGACACCTCCAGAGAATGGGTCAGCCTTGTCCGGATAAAATCGCTTTTATCCAGGGGAAATACCTGAGTCTTATCCTGAAGTCTCCGGAAGGAAGCGCTCCCGATGATCCGATGGTAGTCCTTCTCAAACTCGCTCCGCAGGTCGGTATTCCTTACATATTTATGTTTCCCGGAACTGCCCCGGCTTCTTCTGGTGGACAATAATTGTTCCCAGTTCATCTTCTCCACACCTTTACTTCCTAATCCAGATAGATGGGCGGCTCATAATCCTTGCCAAGCAGAGCTTTTTTGCGCTCCTGATAACCAAGGAAGGCCCACTCCGTCATATCCGTCCACTTATGCTCACCCCGGTCGTACACCTGGACATAACCGATCCGCTTGGGATGCATCCGCACACTGTTGCTCTTATATTCTCTTCCGGTGTAGGGATTGACGTCTCCCTTCACCAGATCCTCTTCTTCCTCTTCCGCCGCCAGAGGCTCTTCCTGTGCCGGCTCCTCCGCAGCCGCCTCTTCCACGATCTCTTCCGGTTCTTCCGGCTTCTCTTCTCCGTCTCTATGCTTCATCCGCTGCAGGTACGCCTTCCAGCCATGAGCCTGGCGCTCCTGCTCCAGCCGTTCTTCCCGCAGCGCCCGCTCCCGGCTCTGCTCTCTGGCTTCCCGCTCGATCTCCTCCATCTCTTCCAGAAGTTCCTCCACCGGCGGTTCCTGGGTCTCCAAACTCTCTTCTTCCGGCTCCTCTTCCGACTCCAGCTCATCCAGCTGCTGGTTGATATCCACCAGCTCGCCGATTGTGATATCCCGCTCCAGAGAAAATTCCTCTTCGCTCACAGCTTCTTCCGCCGGTTCTTCCACAAAAGCTTCCCGCCCCACAGACAACTCTGCCGAAGGAGACGCTTCTTCTCCCAGGATGTCCAGACGAAATGGGCAGCCTAAGATCCCGGCGATCATACGCATATCCTGTTCCTGAAAATTATCCCGCCCCAGCCTCTGGGTCAGATTCTGCCGGGACATCTTCTTCCCGGTCCGCTCCTCGATCTCTTCCGCAAGATCCTTGATGGTCATGCCTCTGCGGCCCAGCACGATCTTCACCTGTTCGCCAAATGTTAAATCCAGCATCTGCTTTCCTCCTTATTTGATCATTATACCCACCCTGCAGGATTTATCTTTCGTTTCTGTAAACAATTCTGTTTCTTGATAAATCTTAACTTTTCCTCTCTATTCTAACAAATTGGTATAGGTGCGTCAACAGCACGAAAATGTCCCTTGCGGCCCATAGTCATTTTGCGTATCATAGAATTATAAATGCCCGCATAACGGACACAACAGGAAAAGGAGGAATCATTTTATGAGCAACTTTATCTATGAAAACACCTGGGAAGAAAACCAGGAAGCAATGAAGACTAAGAAACTGGCCATCATCCCTGTTGGAAGCTCCGAGCAGCACGGTCCCGCGCTCCCGGTTGGCACAGACTGGATCATCGCCGACTATCTGGCAAGAAGAGTGGGAGAAAAGACAGACAAAGGTCTTGTGACCCCTGTCTTCCCCTATGGACATGCCCTCTACCACGCGGATTTCGCCGGAACCATGGCCGTCTCCCAGACCACCCTGGCTCAGTATGTAAAGGAAGTCTGTGACTGCCTGATCTCCTACGGATTCACACATTTTCTCTTCCTGAACGGCCACGGCGGCAACAACAACGCTCTCTATGATGTAGGCCAGTACCTTCGTCTGAAGAACATACCTGTGGCAAACATCCAGTGGTTTGAAGTGGCCGGCGACCTGAAGCCGGAATGGGGCCTGATCGGACACGGCGACATCACCGAGACTGCCGTTATGATGCACATCAATCCTGACATTGTGAAGGTGGAGAGAGCCCATATCCCGGACAACCAGAAGATCGGCAACATCCAGTTCCTGGATCTGCACCGTGGAGAATTCGAAGGCGGGTCCGTCTATCTGAACCTGCGCACCAGAGACGTTACAAAAACCGGCGACCTGATCGAGTTCGGTCATTCCGCCGGCGTTGATTATTCCAGAAGCGCCCGCGAAGCCACGGCAGAGCTTGGCAAGGAAGTCTGCGACGCGGTAGTGGATTACACGCTTCGGTTTATCGATGAATTTGTAAACTTTGAATTCGATTATAAAAAATAAATTTACAATGTAAAACGTACATCCTGGGTCTCTGGTTCATCCTCGAGGCTCAGGATGTTCTACTTATTTACCACTGTCCATAGCACAAGATGCGTTCAATGACTGCCACCATCACAGTGGTCAGCACATTGGCCACTCCAATCACCAGATAACCCCTTTTTCTATCTGTGATATCTTTTTTCAATCCAAAACTAACAATCGGAATTTCTAAAATCAATGTAAGAAAAAGGTATAAAGCCCCCACAATATAAAGAGGTCCTTTAGCGACAATCTCCACAAAACTCCTAAATCCCATTTCCTTTCCATCCAGATAGACAAAAAGATATGGAATCAAGAAGGAGATCAGATTCCCCGCCAGCACAACACCCAGGACCTTCCCCGTCTTTTGGATCCCCAGGCAGGTTTTGATCATCACCGTCTCAATGAGAACGGTCAGCGCCGCTGCCGCCGGAAGCAGCTGATAGGGCTGCCGGTCCGTCAGCCAGACCCAGGAAGAGTTCGCCCATACGGTCTGTGACGACAGCACAAGCAAAAGAACCAGCATCCCCGCTCCTATGATCCTGTTTTCCCTTTTTCTCATACCGCCGCCCCTCCTTGCATGGAATGATTATCCCCATTATGTACCGCCTGACTGGAAACTTCAACCGGACTAAGAAAACCTTAAGCAATTTTAAGCAAAAGTAAAGACGGATATCAAATCAATTTTTGATATCCGCCTTTACTTAAATCCTTCTGTCATTCTTTTTTTACCTCTTTCTTAAAAAATTTGGTAA
Source organism: Massilistercora timonensis (assembly GCF_048354975.1). Lineage (NCBI taxonomy): Bacteria > Bacillati > Bacillota > Clostridia > Eubacteriales > Massilistercora > Massilistercora timonensis. Next base: position 3,599 of record NZ_DBGCJQ010000124.1, read on the forward strand.
ATAAAATTTAAGTCTTCGGTGGTCCGTACCTCCATTTCTTAAATTTTCTTTCCCGATGCACGCTGCATTTCTTCCTTCCGGGAAATCTTCTTCAACATATATGTTGATTAAAATAACCATTCATTCCTTACAGCTCGCGTCTGTCTTGAAATGAATCACTGTTATTTTGTATGTTTAATATAACATCTTAATCCATTATTGTCAATATATTTTCGGAAATTTATTTTATATTTTTTCTTTTTACTTATAATATCCGTATTATCTGTTTTTAATAAACTCTCATAAGATAAAAAAACGGCTCCTCCCGGTCATTTCCGGGTCGGAGCCGCTCTGTGCCTTATGAATTTTTCATAACCACGCTCTCCACTACGTCCGCCGCATGCTCACAAGCGTCTGCGCAGTGCTCCAGATAACCGTAGATCTCCCTCCAGGCGATAATGTGAAGCGGGTCCGCAGACTGAGTGTGCAGTTCTCTCATGCTGGACATAAAGAGACGGTCTGACTCCTCCTCCAGCTCGTTGATCCGGATGATCTGCTCTTTCAATTTCTTTGATCTCTTGAAGTCCGAGAACTCTTCCAGCAGTTCTTTTACCGCCTCGCAGCAGCGGATGATCACATCCGTCATCTCCACAGCGGCAGGTTCGATCCTGGTCACATGATTCATATAGATCCGCAGCAGAACATCCTCGATCTTGTCTGTAAGATCATCCAGATACTGGCTCAGTGTAATGATGTCCTCCCGCTCGATGGGCGGGATAAATTCTTTCGCCAGACGGTCCATTGCCTCATGCTTTCTCCCGTCGGCCCTGGTCTCGATGGCATGCATCTCATCCAGCCGGCCGGTAAGATCGTCGGGATTGAAGTTCGCAAGAACATCCTTCAGAAGATGCGCCGCATGGCAGGACTCCTCCGCGCAGGCCACAAAATTGTTAAAATAGTATACATCTTGTTTCTTTGCCATTTTCATTTCCTCCTATTTAAAACAGAAACATAAAGATCTTCACCATAACAAAACTGATCAGTCCGCATCCCGGGAATGTAAAGATCCAAGTCAGCATCATATCCTTCACTACGCCAAAGTTGATGGCCGACAGCCGCTTGACTGCCCCCACGCCCATAATGGCGCTGGTCTTGGTGTGAGTGGTCGACACCGGGATCCCGAAGATACTGGCCAGCAAAAGGCAGATGGAGCCCGCCAGGTCCGCGGAAAATCCCTGGAATTTCTCCAGCTTTACCATGTCCATTCCCACAGACTTAATGATCTTCTCTCCTCCCACGCTGGTTCCTACACCCATAACGGTAGAACAGAGGATCATCAGCCATACCGGGATCATCATCCCCTCCACGCTGTTCTGGCCGTTGCAGAACGCTACACCCAGGAACAGTACGCCGATAAACTTCTGGCCGTCCTGCGCCCCATGCATAAAACTCATAAACGCCGCGCTGAAGATCTGGCCTCCCTTGAAGAAATGATTGGCCTGTCTCCGGTCCACTGCCGCGCAGAAGAAAGCGATCCCCTTGCAGATCACCCATCCGGTGAAGAATCCCAGCGCAAGGCTCAGCACCAGGCCATAGAGCACCTTCACCCACTCTGCGAAATTAATACCGCCGATGCCTCCCTGGACCGCGATCGCCGCCCCGGAAAGCCCTGCGATCAGACTGTGGCTCTCACTGGTGGGAATGCCAAACATCGACGCCGCCACACTGTAGACCACGATGGAAAAAAGCGCCGCACAAAGGGCCATCAGCGCATCCGTGGTCTCTCCGCCAAAATCCACCATGTTACTGATGGTGGAGGCTACAGAACTGTTGATCTTGGTCATCACCAGCACGCCCAGAAAATTGAAGGCCGCGCTCATCCAGATCGCCGTCCGCACTTTCATACAGCGGGTGGACACACAGGTGGCGATCGCGTTGGGCGCATCCGTCCATCCATTGACGAAGATCACTCCCAGCGTCAGCGCCACCGTCACTGCCATGACCGGGTTGGAAAACACCTCCTGGCAGAAACTTGAAAATGATACATCCATATTTTATCCCTCTTTTTCTCTCTTTGGTAAAATCCTTGTTCGCAGCAAAATGACAGGCAGAAAACAATTCCACTCACAGCGTTCAAAGCTTCTTCGTTTGGTCTGTTTTCCTCCTGTCATTTCTAGTGTTTACAACGATTTAACCAGAATATAACATTGCCTGTCAGAGGGTGTCAATACGTCTTCTACCCATCTTAACAATGTTTTAGCAGTCTTTCAGCACTTTTAACATGCCGTCGGCCATTGCCTGAAGGATTATGCAGCAAGATGACGCACCTGCATCCGGAACACCCCGGGAACGCTCTCCCAGACGGGCCGCCCGGCCGTACATGGCCACCATATCCTTTGTCGATTCCATTCCCTTCCGGGCACATTCCTTCATCTCTTCCAGCGCTGCATCAAAAGCCTTTCCTTCCTCTGCCGCCTGGTTCATCCACTCCACGCACGGATTAAGAGTGTCTACCAGCGTCTTGTCCCCGGGACGGGCCTCCACGATCTCATACAGCCCGTCAAGTCCCGCCTGCAGCATTTTCGCAAAAATCTCCAGGGTAATGTCCTCTTCCCCGTCGGCAGCGTCCGCCATTTCCATGAAGATGGTTCCATAAATGGGGCCCATGGAGCCGCCGATCTCATTAAGGAGCACCATTCCAAGATCGGAAAGGCCGTCTGTAAGATCCGTCTCTTGCTCCCCCAGCCGCTCGCCATAGGTCATAAAGCCCTTGTTCATGTTCATTCCGTGATCTCCGTCCCCGATCAGACCGTCGATATCACCAAGATACTGCTTATTTTCATGGACCGCGTTGATCACTGACCACAGGATCTCCCGTCCGTCTTTATTTTTTACAACCATCCCAGCTTCCTCCTTATAACTGCTTCAGACCCATAGAGCAACAATCCAGATCGATCAGCTCCTTCAGCTCATCATCCAGCTTCATCACCGTCAGGGTTGCCCCCATCATATCCAGGGAGGTAAAATAATTCCCCACATAGGCCTTGTGGATCTTCATCCCCTTCTCACCCAGGATCTTCTCGATCTCATTATACAGCACGTACAGCTCCATGACCGGCGTTGCCCCAAGGCCGGACACCAGAACCACCACCTCATCTCCGCTCTCAAAAGGATAGTCCGGAAGAACGATGTCGGTCATCCGCGCCGCCATCTTGTCCGCAGTCTCCAGCTCGCACACTTCAATCCCCGGCTCACCGTGGTGGCCGATGCCCACTTCCATAGTCCCCTCTTTGATCTCAAAATTAGGGTGCCCTACCGCCGGAAGCGTACAGGGCGTCAGGCCGATCCCTACGCTTCTGCAGTTATCGATGGCCTTCTGAGCTGCCGCGATAACCTGGTCCAGGGTTCCTCCTTCAGCCGCCTTTGCTCCCCCGCATTTCCACATCAGGATCTCACCTGCCACGCCGCGGCGCTTCTCCCGCTGATCTTTGGGCGCGGAAGCTACATCGTCATTGGCGATCACCGTCTTAACCTCAAGCCCTTCCTTTTTGGCCATCCGTACCGCCATTTTCACATTCATATTATCCCCGGAGTAATTCCCATAGAGGCAGGCAATCCCCTTGCCCCCGTCCGCTGCGCGGAAGGCGTCCAGAAATGCAGCCGCCGTGGGGGAAGTACAGATCTCACCCACCGCTGCGGCATCGCACAGATTTTTCCCCAGGTAGCCGATAAAGGCCGGCTTATGTCCGGATCCTCCGCCGGTCACCACTCCTACCTTCCCATCTATCGGCGCCTCTTTGGCCGCCAATACTCTGGGATGAGCCGTGGTCTTTACCAGGTCCGGATGGGCCTTTACAAATCCTTCCAGCATCTCGTCCACAATATGATCCGGATCATTTAAGATTCTCTGCATGTAATGTTCCTCCCTTTCTATTTAATCGTATATCCGCCGTCGATCAGCAAATTGTGCCCGGTCACCATAGCCGCGCCCCGGCTGCACAGGAAGGCAATCACAACCGCCACCTCCTCCGGTTCTGCGAATCGTTCCGCCGGGATCTCTTTCTTAAAGGCATCCCCCACCGGTCCGTCCCATGCCTGGTGTCCCAGTTCCGTAAGCACCACCGTGGGCGCCACCGCATTGACCCGGATGCCGTATTTGCCCCATTCCATAGCCAGCACCTTTGTCATGGCGATGATCCCGCCCTTGGCCGCGCAGTAAGCCACGTGCTTATCCAGCGCCACCACTCCTGCCTGGGAGGCAATGTTAATGATGCTGCCGCTCACCTGATGGTCGATCATATATTTTCCCACCGTCTGAGCCATGAAAAAGCAGGCTGAAAGATTGATATCAATAGTCCGGTTCCAGTAATCCGCGCTTAACTCTTCCGCCTTCTCAAGCGCTACGATCCCCGCGCAGTTCACCAGGATATCCACCTGACCAAATGTGCGGACCGCCTCTTCTACCACCTGCTTCCGATACGCATCCTCACAGATGTTGCCGATCACTCCAATGGCTTTCTCCGGATCCATCGCCTTCGCGATCTCCTGAGTCTTTGGATTCATATCTGCCAGAACTACGTTCACGCCCTGCCTGAGCAGATAGGCCGCCGTCATATTGCCGATCCCCGCGGCGCCTCCGGTGATGATCGCAGTCTTCCCCGTAAGTCCCAGATCCAGGTTCATGATCTCTTCTTTCGAATAATTTGGTAGCATTGCTGTCCCTCCTTTTCCCATAAGATTCTTTTCTTCATAGTTGCATACCTTTTTCTGTTTGTCAATGCGTGTTATAATGGTTCTTAATCAAAAGGAGGAATGTAGTTATGATCTATAAGAAATTCCAGGACCTGGAACTGTCTGCCCTCGGACTTGGAACTATGCGGCTTCCCTGCACAGACGGCGACGACGCCAGGATCGACGAAGAGAAGACTGCCCGCATGGTGGACTATGCCATGAAAAACGGCATCAACTATTATGACACCGCCTGGGGTTATCACCACGGAAACTCCGAGCTGGTCATGGGTCGGATCCTTAAGAAATACCCCCGGGAATCCTTCCTTCTCGCCAGCAAATTCCCCGGCTATGACCTGGCCAATATGCCCCTGGTAGAAGAGATCTTCGAGAAACAGCTGGAGAAATGCCAGGTAGATTATTTTGACTTCTATCTCTTCCACAATGTCTATGAGAAAAACATCGACGCCTATCTGGACGACGAGAAATACGGAATCTTTTCTTATCTGGTAAAGCAGAAAGAAAACGGGCGGATCCGCCATCTTGGCTTCTCCGCCCACGGAAGTTATGACGTACTCAAACGCTTCCTGGAGGCTTACGGCGGCCATATGGAATTCTGCCAGCTCCAGATCAATTACCTGGACTGGAACTTCCAGAAGGCCAAAGAAAATGTGGAACTTCTGGAATCTTACCATATCCCGGTCTGGGTCATGGAACCCCTCCGGGGCGGCCGGCTGGCCTCCCTTAGTGAAGAAGATACCGCCCGGCTCCACGCCCTCCGTCCGGAAGAGACCGTGCCCGGATGGGCCTTTCGCTTTCTCCAGTCCATTCCCGGCGTGACGGTAACTCTGTCCGGGATGTCCACACTCCGACAGCTGGAGGAAAATATCCGGACCTTCTCCACAGAGGAACCTCTGAATGAGCAGGAAAAGGATACACTTCTGGACATGGCTTACCACATGACTCACACCGTCCCCTGTACAGCCTGTCACTACTGTACCTCCCACTGTCCCCGGGAGCTGGATATCCCCGGGCTGATCGGGCTGTACAACGAGCACACTTTTACCAGCGGCGAGACCATCGATCCGGCCGTCCTTAGCTCCATTCCGGAGGAAAAACGTCCTTCCGCCTGCATAGGTTGCGGCGCCTGCGCGGCTGTCTGTCCGCAGCAGATCAAGATCCCGGATGTGATGAAAGATTTCTGCAAAAAACTGCAGCCATAGTCTGAAAAGAGGGGCGTTTGAAATAAACGCCCCTGAATTTTATCTATTCACTACAAGCAAAATCGCGATTAGCACTGTCATCAGCACCGCTCCAATAAAGCTAATAATATTTATAATTCTAATCCAATTGATTTTTGCAATTTTTTGAAGACAAACTCCAATCAAAATCCCTGCGATTCCTCCCAGCGAATTCATAATAAGGTCTGTAATATCACTCGCACCAATAGCAAAAACAAACTGCAGCACTTCAAGTAAAAGACTGGTCGCAAGGATGGGAACACATCGTGTTACAAAAGATTTCTGTTCCCACAGTATATGAACAAACACTCCATATGGTATAAACGCAACCCCATTTTTAATGATCTCACTTACATCCAGTTTCCCATTTACGATCACAGACTCCGCAAATGGAACCAGGTTTATATTTCTGATATGAGGCAGATCTGCAGTAGAAAATTGTAATTTAAAAAGAATGATCCACAGCAGCGCTATAAGATAGAATATCAACAAGCCCACTGTCATTTTCTTAGATTTCATTTAACCTCGCCCCCTTTTCCTTATAATAACAACAGCGTCTTTATTCTTTTTTAAGCATTTCTTAAAATTCTTTGAAACCCATCCGATCCGCACTGTCTGAGCACGAAAAAACCTTATGTCACATATGTAACATAAGGCCTTCTTTAAGCTCCCCCTGTTGGACTCGAACCAACGACAACTCGGTTAACAGCCGAGTGCTCTACCGACTGAGCTAAGGAGGAATATTATACATACCCTGAAAACTGCATACAAGAAATCATCCGCCTA
>NZ_DBGCJQ010000125.1:0-2845 GCF_048354975.1 Massilistercora timonensis
ATCAACTGTACCTGCTGCGGTCCGAGACTGACGATCCTGGATTCGCTTCCTTATGACCGTGAACGGACCAGTATGAAGGAATTTCCCATGTGTCCCTCCTGTGCGGATGAGTACCATAACCCGGATACCAGACGCTATGATGCCCAGCCGGTGTGCTGTAATGACTGTGGCCCTGAGGTATACCTGGCGGGAAGAAAGGAACGGGGACGGGAGGCTATCACTTATACAAGGAAGATCATTGCTTCCGGCGGAATCGTGGCCATCAAAGGGATCGGTGGTTTTCACCTTTGCTGTGATGCTACCAGTGAGGAGGCTGTACAGCGGCTGCGGCAGCGGAAACGGCGTCCGGTGAAGCCTTTTGCAGTGATGGCACAGGATATGGAAGCTGTGAAGAAGATTTGTAAGGTCAGCGGGGAACAGGAGAAGATCCTTACCGGTCATCAAAAGCCGATCCTGCTGTTGGATAAGCTGCCGGGAGAAACGAGGCTTTGTGAGAGCATTGCACCCGGGAATCCCAAGGTGGGTGTCATGCTTCCCTATGCACCGGTTCAGCTGCTTCTTTTTCATTACGATGATGGGATCCGGATGCCCGGGCTTCTGGTAATGACCAGCGGAAATACTTCCGGGGCGCCGATCTGCAGAGATGATGAGGAGGCGGCAGAGGAGCTTTCCCATCTCTGTGACTGCATTCTTTCCCACAACAGGAAGATACGTATCCGGGCCGACGATTCGGTGATGGATTTCTATAAGGGTGAACCCTATATGATCCGCCGTTCCCGCGGGTATGCGCCTCTTCCGTTTATGGTCTCCACACCCTGGAAGGGCCAGGTGATCGCAGCAGGTGGAGAACTTAAGAACACCTTCTGCATTGGTGTGGATAACCGTTTTTATCCTTCCCCTTATGTGGGAGATCTTGAGGATCTTCGAACGGTAAAAGCCCTGAAGGAAACGATCGGGCGGTTGGAAACACTTCTGGAGGTGCAGCCGGAGGTAGTGGTCTGTGATCTTCACCCTAAATATAATTCCACAGTGGTGGCAGAGGAGCTAGGGCTTCCGGTTCTGAGGGTGCAGCATCATTATGCACACATTTTATCCTGCATGGCAGAAAATGACTGCGAAGAAAAGGTGATAGGGGTTTCCTTTGACGGAACAGGCTATGGAACCGATGGAACCATCTGGGGTGGAGAGCTCCTGGTTGCAGACTGTCAAGGATTTACAAGGCTTGGAAGTATAGAACCCTTTGTCCAGGTTGGCGGAGATATTTCCGCAAAAGAAGGCTGGCGGATCGCCGTTTCCCTGATCTGGCAGAATACGGGAAATCTGGAAAAAACCCTGGACACTGTCCGGAAACTGGGACTTTGCACAGATCAGGAAGCAAAGGTACTGGTGACTATGGCACAGCGGAAGATCAATGCCGTGACTTCCACCAGTGCAGGAAGACTTTTTGACGGAGTCAGTGCGATCCTGGGGATCCGGAGAGCGTCTACCTTTGAGGGAGAAGCGTCCACAGCACTGGAATTTGCGGCGGAGGCCTGGAGAAAGCAGCGGGAGATGCAGAAGAAAAATCCGGAAGAAAATCTGAAGATACGGATGTCAGAAAAGGAAGACATTCCGGAAAGCACAGGCATCTCAGAAGCGTCTGAAGATGAACGAAAATTTATTTTAAATACAGGTGAGATCGTTGCATATCTGGTCCGGGCAAGGCTTGCAGGAGAGGATCCCGGGAAGCTGGCTTATGGATTTCACCGGGCACTGGCAGATAAGATCCTTGCAGCCTGTGAGGAAGCAGAGCGGCAGACTGGAATCCGGAAAGTGGCATTAAGTGGCGGTGTCTTTCAGAACCGGCTGCTTCTGGAGCTGGTAGATGACGGCCTTACGGAAATGGGGTTTAAAGTTCTGAAGCACAGCCTGATCCCGCCGAATGACGGAGGGATCGCACTGGGACAGGCAGTGTATGGGATGGCTTATGTGCAGCGATACAGATAAATATAGATGAGATCATGCAGATACGGATCAAAAATGTTTTATGATAACGCATGGAGTATACAGCAGAAATGCAGGATGGGAGGCACAGATATGTGTGTAGGATTATCAGCAAAAGTAGTAAAGATCAGTGACGGAACAGCAGTGGTGGATGCAGGCGGCGCAAAGAGAGAGGTTTCCGCTCAGCTCCTGGGAGACCTGGAGCCGGGGGATTATGTGATGGTGCATGCAGGTGTTGCCATTGCAAAGATCACCGATGATGACGAGGAAGAGACAGACCAGCTGATGGAGGAACTGCTGTGATGGAAGAGAGGAAAAAAACAGCAAGAGAGATCATAGAAGGATATCAGGGACCGCCGGTGCGGATCATGGAGGTCTGCGGAACACACACCCACGAGATCTTCCGTCTGGGGATCCGCAAGCTTCTGCCGCCGCAGGTGGAGCTGATCTCAGGACCGGGATGTCCGGTCTGTGTAACACCGGTAGGATTTATTGACGAGGCCGTTTATCTTGCTCTGGAAAAACAGGTGACGATCTGCACATTCGGTGATCTTGTCCGCGTACCGGGAACAAAGAAAAGCCTTGCAGATGCCAGGGCAGAAGGCGCCAGGATACGGATCGTCTATTCACCGGCAGATGCAGAAAAATATGCGAAAGAGCATCCAAAAGAGCAGGTGGTATTTCTTTCCGTTGGCTTTGAGACCACCACGCCTGCCGGCTGTCTTTCCGTGAAAAAGGCCGGAGAGGACGGACTTTCCAATTATTCGCTCCTTGTGGCAAACAAGACCATGCCCCAGGCTTATCAGGCATTAAAGGGCAGTGCGGATGTGTTCCTTTATCCTGGACATGTCAATGCGATCAC
>NZ_DBGCJQ010000126.1:0-37964 GCF_048354975.1 Massilistercora timonensis
GCCTTATGAGAAATCAGGCATAAAGGGGACGGTAAACCAGAAAGAACTGGAAGAACGGGCGATCCCTATCCTGGAGAAGTTCTCCATCCCCATCAGGCCCAATGAGCTGGTTAAGGATATCTCTGTATCTTCACAGCAGCTTCTGCAGATCGCCCGGGCGACCGTGCATGAAGATTATGACGTATTGATGCTGGACGAGCCGACCACCAGTCTGACAAGCAGAGATACGGAGATCCTTTTTGATATTATCCGGAAGATCAAGGAAGAGAATAAGGCGATCATCTTTATTTCCCATAAGCTGGAGGAAATCTTCCTGCTGGCAAATGTGATCACCGTATTCCGGAATGGAAAGAAAGTGGCGTTCTCCCCTACGAAGGATGTAGATACAAACTGGGTCATCCGGCAGATGACAGGTCACGAGGTGGATCAGAACCAGCGGTTTTATTCCACAAAGGTGTTGGATGAAGTGCTGCTGGAGGTGGACAATCTTACCGGGGAGAAATTTACCAATGTCAGCTTTAAGCTGAAGAAAGGAGAGATCCTGGGCTTCTCCGGGCTTGTGGGCGCCGGGCGGAGCGAACTTATGCAGGCGATCTTTGGTTATCTCCCGGTCTATGCAGGATCCGTCAAGCTGGGCGGTCAGGACTGGAAGCTGGGAGACACCAATTATTCTGTGAAACATGGACTGGTCTATCTTCCGGAGGAACGGAAAAAGCAGGGCATCCTTCCGGTGCTCTCTATCCGGGAGAATATCTCGGTGTCTGTACTGGATGAAGTGAAGAGCGGGATCAACATTTCCAGGAAAAAGGAAGAGGATCTGGCACAGCAGGTGATCGAGACTTATGATGTAAAGACACCGGGATCAGATAAAGAGATCCAGTTCCTTTCCGGCGGTAATCAGCAGAAGGTTATCATCGGGCGGGCCATGGCTGGCAAGCCCAGGCTTCTGATCTTCGACGAGCCTACCAAGGGTATCGACGTGGGCACCAAGACAGAGATCTACCGTCTGATGAAAAAGCTTGCGGAGGAAGAGGAGATTGGTATCATCATGATCTCGTCTGAAATGGAGGAGGTTATGAGGTGCTCCAATCGGGTCATCGCAATGTATGAAGGAAAAGTGGCCGGAGAGTTTGATGAGCACGCCGGGCAGCAGGATGTGCTTGGAGCCATCATCGGAGTAAATTCGTAAATAAAAGAGGAGTTTATTATGGGAAAAGAAAATACAAAACAGAAAACGGGCAACGCAGTGTTAAATGCGTTGAAAAAAAGTAATATGACGGCAATGGCAGCTATACTGGTCATTATGATCATTATCGCCAGCGTTGTATCCCCTCACTTTTTGAACATCTATAATCTGCAGTCCGTATTACGTGACCTTGCATTTATCGGGATGATCGGTATCGCGCAGTCGCTGCTTCTTCTGGTGGGAGAGCTGGACCTGTCCGTTGGAAAGATCGCCTGCCTGTGCGGCATCCTTTCCGGTATGCTGATGGTGAACGCGGGAGTGAACCCCTGGCTGTCTCTGCTGGTGGGAATGATCCTGGGCGTTGTGTTTGGATTTATCAATGGTATCATCATCACCCGTCTCCGTCTGAATTCCATGGTTGCCACCATTGGTATGCAGGGCGTGTACGGAGGCGTGAACCTGGTAATCACCAAAGGAAAAGCGGTGACCGGGATTCCGGACGACGTTCAGTTCCTTGGAAAGAATTCCATCGGACCGGTGCCGATCCCATTTGTCATCTGTCTGATCGTTCTGATCATTATCCTGTTTATGGTGAAGAAGACCAAGACAGGGCGTTATATTTACGCAATCGGAAACAGTATGGAAGCGGCGAAGATCCTTGGTATCAAGGTAGACCGGATCCGGGTGATGATCTACTCTATCGTAGGACTGATCTCCTCCCTGGCAGGTCTTCTCTATGTATGCCGTCTGGGTTCCGCGCAGACAGCCATCGGCGAGGACTGGCCGATGAACTCTATCGCAGCGTCTGTTATCGGCGGTCTTTCCCTGACCGGTGGTGTGGGGAATCCAGCAGGGGCCCTGATCGGTGCGGCAGTGATCACGATCATCCAGAATATCATCGTTCTGTTTGGCGTTAACTCTTACTGGCAGTCGGCAGTCAGCGGAATCGTGGTTGTTCTGGCCATTTCCTTCAGTTCAATCTCTGATATCGTACGTGAGCGGAGACAGAGAAGGATCAAACTGAACTAAGAGGCTGACAGTTGCTTGAAAGAAGGAGGATCAAAATGGTAAAATTAGGATTGAACTTATCGTTTGCAGTAAAACGCTGGCTGGATCCGGTCCAGCTTGCGAAGATGATCAAGAATGACTTTAAGATTGACCATGTTCAGTTCACCTGGGATCTTATTGATCCCTGGTGGCCTGAGGAGTACCGGGATGTGATGGCCCGTCAGTACAGAGAAGCCTTTGCGGATGCAGGAGTAGTGATCGACGGCACATTCGGAGGCCTGGCTTCTTACTCTTACGCACATCTGCTTGCGCCGGCGAAGGAGCAGAGACTGGCGGCAGTGGCGTTTTTCAAGAGAGCCATTGACCTGACGGTTGAAATGGGCTGCCCGGTGATGGGAACACCGGTAGGCGGGATGAGTTATGATGAAACCAGGGATCCGGCAAAACGGGAAGAACGCTATCAGGATATGCTGGCTGCGCTGCGGGAACTGGCGGCTTACGGGAAGGAGAAGGGACTGAAAGAGATCCATATCGAGGCCACGCCTCTGATCACCGAATTCCCTCACAGCCCGGAGGTTTCCGTTAAGATGATGCAGGATCTGGAAGGCTCCGCCATCCCTATCAAGCTGTTGATCGACTGGGGCCATGCATTGTTTAAACCGCTTCTGAAGGAAGAGGCGGATATGGATCTGTGGTTTGAGAAGTGCGCGCCCTATATTGGCTCCATCCATCTGCAGCAGACAGACGGTCTGTGGGACCGGCACTGGGATTTTACCAATGAAAACGGGATCGTTACTGGGAAGATGATAAAAGAAGCGACGGAGAAAGCACATTTGGACGATATTCCTCAGTATCTTGAGGTTGTCACCATCTTCGAGGACGATGATGATCACGTTTACGACGGAATGAAGAAGACTATGGATTATCTCCATAAAGAACTGGATTAGCCGGGAGGTGTGCAGAGTGGATTACAAAGAGACGTATGAAAAGATCCTGGCGGAACACAGACAGGTCTATGAGAGACTGGATCAGGCCGGGATGCGGGAATTTATCGAGGAAGTGAAGAAGCATGACCGGATCTTTCTGATCGGTGTGGGAAGAGAAGGCATGGCCACAAGAGCATTTGCCATGAGGCTCATGCATATGGGCAAGGAGATCCACTGGATCTGGGACGACACCACCCCGTCCATCGGCGAGGGAGATCTTCTGATCGCTACGCTGGGAGACGGACGGATCGGCCATATCAACTATGTGTGTGAGAGGGCCAAAGAGGCAGGGGCCATGATCTATGTGGTCACTGGATCACCCAGCGGCGATACGGCCAAGAACCTGGCGGACAAGGTATTCTTTGTTCCGGCGGCGGTATACCGGGGAACCGACGATGTGGTGCCTTCTTTCCAGCCTATGGGAAATCTGTTTGAGCAGTGCCTGTTTGTGGTGTTTGACATCATTGTGATGACCATCGTCGACGAGACGGAGGGGCTGACCTTTGAGAAAATGTCGAAACGCCACAGAAATATAGAATAAAGGAGATGTCTTAAGTGAGCACGAAGAAAATTCTGAATCGGGATGTGGAAAATGTTGTTGAGGAAAATCTTACCGGTTTTCTGATGGCCTACAAGAAATATTACAAAAAAGTAGGCGAGTATAACGCATTTAAGTACAAAGGGCAGAGAAAGGATAAGGTTGCCCTGGTGATCGGAGGCGGAAGCGGACATGAGCCGCTGTTCCCGGGATACTGCGGCGCAGGGCTTGCGGATGCGGTTGCCTGTGGGAATATCTGTGCCTCTCCCAATCCGGAGCTGATCACAAAGGCTGCCCAGGCAGTAGACCAGGGGAAGGGCGTGCTTTTTGTTTACAACAATTATGCCGGTGACAATCTGAACTTTGATATGGCAGAGGAAATGTGCCGGGCAGAGGGTATGAAGACCGCCCATGTAAGAGAGTGGGACGACCTTGCCTCCGCGCCGAAAGAGCGGATCACAGACCGCCGGGGCATCGCCGGAGTGGTCTACACTATCAAGATCGCGGGAGCCGCCTGTGATGCAGGACTTGACCTGGACGAGGTAGTGCGGATCACCGAGAAGGCAAGAGACAATACCAACACCATCGGAGTAGCCACTGCGCCGGGAACATTGCCGGGAAATGAGAAGCCCACCTTTGAGCTGGCGGATGATGAGATGGAATTTGGAATGGGGCTTCACGGCGAGCCGGGTATCGAGCGGACTAAGATGATGTACTGCAGCGATATGGTAGAGCGGATGTACAATGAGCTGATGGCCGAGATGAACCTGAAGGAAGGAGATGAGGTGGCAGTCCTGGTCAATGGCCTTGGGTCTACGCCTCTGCTGGAGCTGAACCTGGTTTATTACGAGCTTTACAAGCGGATGCACAGAGACGGGTTAAAGGTATACGATGCAGAGGTTAAGATCTACTGTACTTGTATGGAAATGGGCGGATTCTCCATTTCCTTCCTGAAGCTGGACGATGAGCTGAAGAAATATTACGACGCTCCCTGCTTCTCTCCCTATTACGCAAAAGGAGCATTTACTGGCGTGGCTGCAGATCTGGGAGCGGATGAGGCCGATGAGGAAGAGCCGGAGTTTGATGAGCAGGATGTAGAGCCGGCAGAGATCGTAAGGAGCAAAGAAGGAGTTCTGGAGGAACTAAGCGCGGAAGACACCAGGAACATGCTGCTTTATGTAGCGGATAAGATCATTGCCAATAAGCCCTATCTGACAGAGGTGGACAGCGCCATCGGCGACGGCGATCATGGCATCGGTATGGCCGGCGGCATGCAGAAAGCCAAGAAGAAACTTCTGAAGATGCAGGGGGAGGAGAATGCCTACCACCTGTTTGAAACGGCAGGAGAGGCTATGCTCATGTCTATGGGCGGAGCGTCCGGAGTTATTTTTGGAAGCCTTTACCTTGCGGGCGCCAAGGGCATGGAGCCCAAAGGCGTGATCACAGCGGAAGACCTGGCGGCCATGGAGCGAAAGAGTCTGGCGGCGATCCAGGAAAGAGGCGGCGCCCAGGTTGGCGACAAGACCATGGTTGACGCGCTGGCTCCCGCAGTGGAGGCACTGGAGGCAAACAGCGGGAAAGGCCTGCTGGAAATGCTTAAGGCAACGGAAGATGCAGCCAGATGCGGTATGGAGAACACGAAGAAATATGTGGCCAAATTTGGCCGGGCAAAATCCCTGCTTGAGCGGGCTATCGGCCATCAGGACGCAGGCGCTACTTCTGTGTATCTGATCTTCCAGGGAATGAGAGAATTCGTGGAAGGCACGATGACAAAATAATCAGGAGGCGTTTATGAAGAAAAAAGTGAACTGGGGAGTCCTGGGCTGCGCTGCCATTGCGCGGGTTCGGACGATTCCCGGACTTTTACAGGCGGATAATGCTCATCTTCTGGCTGTGGCAAGCCGGGGGATAAAGAAGGCAGAAGGGCTGCGGGAGCAATTTGGAGCAGACCGGGCATACGGAAGCTATGAAGAGCTGCTGGAAGATCCGGATGTGGATGCGGTATATATTCCCCTTCCCAATTCCCTGCACTGCCAGTGGGTAGAGAAAGCGGCCAGAGCGAAGAAACACATTTTATGCGAGAAGCCACTGGCATTAAATGAAGCCCAGGCACAGCATATGTTCGAAGTCTGCGAAGAAGAAGGCGTGCTTTTGATGGAGGCATTTGCCTACCGGCACGCGCCGCTGATCCAGAAGGTAAAGCAGGTGATCGATGAAGGTGCGGTGGGGAAAGTAAAATACGTAGAATCCCATTTGACGGATCTGCTTACTGACATGGGAAATATCCGGATGAACAAAGATCTTGGCGGCGGGTCCTTCTATGACATGGCCTGCTATAACATCAGCGCTATCAGTTATCTCCTGGGATTCAAAGAGCCCGCAGAGGTGAGGGCACTGGCGGAAATGAGCCCGGAATACGGAGTGGATGTAAGTAATACCGCGATCCTGAAATACGAAGACGGCACGCAGGCAGTAAGCTATTCCTCCCTCAATTCCTATCCCAGAGGTTATTACTGCGTGGTGGGGGAAAAAGGCCGGATCGAAGTGCCCTGTAACTTCAACTGCCGGTATGTGCAGAAATTTACCGTGACCACAGGTGGGATTGTAGACAATGTAGAGATTCTGGAGGAAAAAAAGACCGAGTACACTGTAATGTGCCCAGACAATTATATGCTGGAGATCCTGCAATTCGGCCGGTGTATTCTGGAAGGCGAGGCGCCGTTGGTGTCGAAAAAAGAGACACTGCTGAACGCCAGGATCCTGGATCAGATGCTTTGATCTTTAATTGGGGACGTGGTATTTTCGAAAATACCACGTCCCAGATTGAAAATACCCTGTCCCCAATTAAAAAAACCTTGACGGAACGGGCCTTTCTAGCTATAATAATACCGCATATAGAAAGGCGTTGACGAAGACAGTAGACCGTATCAGAAAGGCAAAGAGAACCGGGGATGGTGGGAACCTGGTACCAGTAAGATACCGTTGAAGATCACTTCCGAGTCGCGGTTCCTGAAAGGCGGCTTTTTAAGTCCTCAGTAAGGACCGACGGGATTCCCCCGTTACAGGGAAGGCATATGTTGGTATGTTTAGGTGGTTTATAAGCGTTAGCCTTGGCTTTCGTCCTATACAGGACGGAAGCTTTTCTTTTTGTCTCCAAAAAGGGACAGGGTTTTTTCAATCTGGGACGTGGTATTTTCGAAAATACCCCGACCCCAATTAACAAGAAGGAGGTCAACCATGTACAAGAAAGTTTCGACAGACCTGAACTTTGTGGACCGGGAGAAGGCCACGGAGAAGTTCTGGGAGGAAAACCACATCTTTGAGAAGAGTATGGAGGAGCGTGAGGGCAATGAGATCTATATGTTCTACGACGGTCCTCCGACGGCCAACGGCAAGCCCCACATCGGGCATGTGCTGACCCGTGTCATCAAGGATATGATCCCCCGCTACCGCACCATGAAGGGCTATGAGGTGCCAAGGAAGGCCGGCTGGGACACCCACGGACTGCCGGTGGAGCTGGAAGTGGAGCGGGCCCTGGGTCTGGACGGCAAGGATCAGATCGAGGAGTACGGCCTGGAGCCATTTATTGATAAATGTAAGGAGAGTGTCTGGAAATACAAGGGTATGTGGGAGGATTTCTCCGCTACCGTTGGTTTCTGGGCGGATATGGAGCATCCTTACGTTACCTATCACAATGATTATATCGAGTCTGAGTGGTGGGCGCTGAAACAGATCTGGGAGAAGGGGCTTCTCTATAAGGGATTTAAGATCGTGCCTTACTGCCCCCGCTGCGGAACGCCGCTGTCTGCCCAGGAGGTTGCCCAGGGCTATAAGGATGTGAAGGAGCGGTCTGCCATCGTCCGGTTCAAGGTGATCGGCGAGGACGCTTATTTCCTGGCATGGACCACCACCCCCTGGACTCTGCCTTCCAATATCGGCCTCTGTGTGAACCCGGAGGAGGATTATGCCAAGGTAAAGGCGGCGGACGGCAATGTTTACTACATGGCCTGCGCCCTTCTGGATACCGTCCTTGGCAAGCTTGCCGAGGAAGGAAAACCGGCCTATGAAGTGCTGGAGACCTACAAGGGAAAAGAGCTGGAATACAAGGAATACGAGCCTCTCTACCAGTGTGCCAAGGACTGCGCGGACCGGCAGAACAAGAAGGCTTTCTTCATCACCTGCGACACTTACGTTACCCTGACCGACGGTACCGGCGTGGTACACATCGCCCCGGCCTTTGGTGAGGACGACGCCAAGGTGGGCCGCAAGTACGACATGCCTTTCGTACAGCTGGTGGATGAGAAGGGAAATATGGCCGAGAGCACTCCATTTGCCGGCATGTTTGTGAAGAAGGCGGACCCGGAGGTGTTAAAGGATCTGGACGCGAGAGGGCTTCTCTTTGACGCGCCCAAGTTCGAGCACAGCTATCCTCACTGCTGGCGCTGCGACACGCCTCTTATTTACTACGCCCGTGAGTCCTGGTTCATCAACATGACCGCGGTGAAGGAGGACCTGATCGCCAACAACAACACCATCAACTGGATCCCGGAGAGCATCGGCAAAGGCCGTTTCGGCGACTGGCTGGAAAATGTCCAGGACTGGGGCATCAGCCGGAACCGTTACTGGGGAACTCCGTTAAATATCTGGGAGTGTGAGTGCGGACACCAGCACTCCATCGGCAGCATCGCGGAATTAAAGGAAATGTCCGACAACTGCCCGGATGACATTGAGCTCCACCGTCCTTATATCGACGGCGTGACCATCAAGTGTCCCAAGTGCGGCAAAGAAATGCACCGGGTGCCGGAGGTGATCGACTGCTGGTTCGATTCCGGAGCCATGCCATTTGCCCAGCTTCACTATCCATTTGAAAATCAGGATCTCTTCGAGAAGCAATTCCCGGCGGACTTCATCTCCGAGGCGGTGGACCAGACCAGAGGATGGTTCTACTCCCTGCTGGCCATCTCCACCCTGATCTTCAACAAGGCGCCTTACAAGAACGTAATCGTCCTGGGACACGTGCAGGATGAGAACGGCCAGAAGATGAGCAAGTCCAAGGGCAACGCGGTGGATCCTTTCGAGGCGCTGGAGAAATACGGCGCGGACGCTATCCGCTGGTACTTCTATGTGAACAGCGCTCCCTGGCTGCCCAACCGGTTCCATGGCAAGGCAGTGGTAGAGGGACAGCGCAAGTTCATGGGAACCTTGTGGAATACCTACGCGTTCTTCGTGCTGTACGCCAATATCGACGAATTTGATGCGACCAAATATACGCTGGAATATGATAAATTATCGGTGATGGATCAGTGGCTTCTGTCCAAGCTGAATTCGGTGATCAAGGCAGTGGACGACCACCTTGCCAACTACCGGATCCCGGAGGCGGCAAGAGCCCTCCAGGATTTCGTGGACGACATGAGCAACTGGTACGTGCGCCGCAGCAGAGAGCGGTTCTGGGCCAAGGGCATGGAGCAGGATAAGATCAACGCCTACATGACCCTCTACACCGCCCTGGTGAATATTTCCAAGGCGGCGGCGCCCATGATCCCCTTCATGACCGAGGAGATCTACCAGAACCTGGTGCGCAGCATTGATCCTTCCGCTCCGGAGAGTATCCACCTGTGCGACTTCCCTGTGGTACAGGAAAGTGAGATCAACAAAGAGCTGGAGTCCAACATGGAGCAGGTGCTTAAACTGGTGGTTATGGGCCGGGCCTGCCGGAATACGGCCAACATCAAGAACCGCCAGCCCATCGGGAAAATGTTTGTGAAGGCGGACTTTGAACTGCCGGCCTTCTACCAGGATATCGTGACCGACGAGCTGAATGTAAAGGAAATGGAGTTCACCAAGGACGTCCGGGCCTTTACTTCCTATACCTTCAAGCCTCAGTTAAAGACGGTGGGACCCAAATACGGGAAAATGCTGGGCGGCATCAAGGCGGCCCTGGAGTCCCTGGACGGGAACGCCGCCATGGATGAACTGAACGCCACAGACGCCCTGAAGCTTGACGTGAACGGCCAGGAGATCACCCTTTTCCGGGAGGATCTTCTCATTGAGACCGCCCAGACGGAAGGTTATGTGTCCGAGCAGGACAATGGCGTTACCGTAGTGCTGGACACCAACCTGACAGAGGAGCTTCTGGAGGAAGGGTTTGTCCGCGAGATCATCAGCAAGGTGCAGACCATGCGGAAAGAAGCCGGATTCGAAGTGATGGATAAGATCGATATCACCTATGAGGGAACCGGACGGGCAGAGGAGATCTTCGCCCGGAACGCGGATACGATCGGAGAAGAGACGCTGGCGTTAAGCGTGGAGAAAGCCGCGCCGGCAGGATATGTGAAGGAGTGGAAGATCAATGGTGAAGACGTTGTTCTCGGAGTGGAGAAAAAATAATCCGGATCCGGCCACAACGGAAAACGGAAAGGAAGCAAGTATGTATAATCCAAGATTTGAGAAAGAAGAATTCAAGAAAGAAGTTACCAATAATGTGAAGACCCTCTTCCGCAGGACTGTGGAAGAGGCGTCTCCCCAGCAGCTGTTCCAGGCGGTCTCCTACGCGGTGAAGGAAGCCATCATCGACGACTGGATCGCCACCCAGAAGCAGATGGACAAAGACGACCCCAAGATGGTCTACTATATGTCCATGGAGTTCCTTTTGGGAAGAGCCCTGGGCAACAACCTGATCAACATGACCGCCTATAAAGAGGTGAAGGAAGCCCTGGATGAGATGGGCATCGACCTGAACGCCATCGAGGACCAGGAGCCGGATCCGGCCCTTGGAAACGGCGGTCTGGGACGTCTGGCGGCCTGTTTCCTGGACTCTCTGGCAACCTTGGGCTACTCTGCCTATGGCTGTGGTATCCGTTACCGCTACGGCATGTTCAAGCAGAAGATCGAGAACGGCTATCAGGTGGAGACCCCGGACAACTGGCTCAAAGACGGCAATCCCTTTGAGCTGAGACGGCCGGAGTACGCCAAAGAGATCCGGTTTGGGGGAAATATCCGGGTAGAGTATGATGAGAGCGGCAAGACTCATTTTGTACAGGAGAATTATGAGTCAGTTCTTGCGGTTCCCTATGACTACCCCATCGTGGGCTACAACGACCATCTGGTGAACACCCTGCGGATCTGGGATGCGGAGCCGATCGTGGACTTCCAGCTGGATTCCTTTGACCGGGGAGATTACCACAAGGCGGTGGAGCAGCAGAACCTGGCCAAGAACATCGTGGAGGTGCTCTATCCCAACGACAACCATTACGCAGGAAAAGAACTGCGTCTGAAGCAGCAGTATTTCTTCATCTCTGCCAGCATTCAGACTGCCATTAAGAAATATAAGAAGAATCACGACGACATTATGAAGCTGCCGGAGAAGGTGACCTTCCAGATGAACGATACCCATCCTACGGTAGCGGTGGCAGAGCTTATGCGGATCCTTCTGGACGAGGAGGGCCTGGGCTGGAATGAGGCGTGGGAGATCACAACCAAGACCTGTGCCTACACCAACCACACCATTATGGCGGAGGCGCTGGAGAAGTGGCCCATCGACCTGTTCTCCCGTCTGCTTCCCAGGATCTACCAGATCATCCAGGAGATCGACCGCCGGTTTGTAGAAGAGATCCGGCGTCAGTATCCGGGAGATGAGGGCAAGGTAAAACGGATGGCCATCCTGATGGACGGCCAGGTGAAGATGGCCCATCTGGCCATCGTGGCAGGCTATTCTGTCAACGGCGTGGCAAGGCTCCACACCGAGATCCTGAAACATCAGGAGCTTAAGGACTTCTATGAGATGATGCCCCAGAAATTCAACAACAAGACCAACGGCATCACCCAGCGGCGTTTCCTGATGCACGGCAACCCGCTGCTGGCGGATTGGGTGACAGACAAACTGGGGACCAAAGACTGGATCACCGACCTGTCCCTGATGAAGGGCCTGAAGAAATGGGCGGACGACAAAGAAGCCCTTCAGGAATTTATGGACATTAAGTATAAAAATAAAGAACGGCTGGCAGACTATATCCTGAAGCACAACGGCATCGAGCTGGATCCCAGATCCATTTTCGATGTACAGGTAAAACGTCTCCATGAATACAAGCGCCAGCTTCTTAATATCCTGCACGTGATGTATCTCTACAACGAGATCAAGGAGCACCCGGAGAAGAGCTTCTATCCCAGAACCTTCATCTTCGGCGCCAAGGCGGCGGCAGGCTATGTGCGGGCGAAACAGACCATCAAGCTGATCAATTCTGTAGCGGACGTGATCAACAACGACCGCAGCATCAACGGCAAGCTGAAGGTGGTATTTATCGAGGATTACCGGGTATCTAACGCGGAGCTTATCTTCGCGGCGGCGGATGTGAGCGAGCAGATCTCCACCGCTTCCAAGGAGGCTTCCGGAACCGGCAATATGAAGTTCATGCTCAACGGCGCTCCCACCCTGGGAACCATGGACGGGGCAAATGTGGAGATCGTGGAAGAGGTTGGCCGGGAGAACGCGTTTATCTTCGGTCTCAGCTCAGACGAAGTCATTAACTTTGAGCAGAACGGCGGGTATGACCCAAGGGAGATCTACAACAACGATCCCCAGATCCGCCGGGTAGTGGATCAGCTGGTGGACGGCACCTACGCCCACGGCAATACGGAAATGTACCGGGATCTCTACAATTCGCTCTTAAGCGGCGGAAACGGCAGCCGCCCGGATATGTATTTCATCCTGAAGGATTTCCGCGCTTACGCCAATGCCCAGGAGCAGGTGGAAGAGGCTTACCGGGATCGGGACCGCTGGGCAAGAATGGCTCTCCTGCAGACGGCAAGCTGCGGCAAGTTCTCTTCCGACCGGACCATTCAGGAGTATGTGGACGACATCTGGCATCTGGATAAGATCACAGTGGAGGTGTAGGCAATGAACAATGCAGGCGGAGTAGTTACGCTGGTTTTGATCTATCTGCTGGTTTTCGGCGGTCTGGGGATCGGAGCGCTGGTCAGCTACATTTTGCGGGGCGTGGGCATGTACACCCTGGGAAAACGCCGGGGGATGGATTATCCCTGGCTGGCGTTCATCCCCTACGCCCGCACCTGGTTCCAGGGGGAACTGTGCGGCACCCTGCATTTTGGCCATAAGGAGCTTAAGTCCCCGGGGATCTGGCTTCTGGTGATCCCGGTGGTGGGAGGTATTGTGACCGGACTTTTCTCCATCTTTATCTGGGGAGGTCTGGCGCTGCAGATCACGGAGATGGTGACTTCCGTAACCGCCACCACCTATTCCGACGCTTACTACAGCTATCAGGGCGGCGCCTCTGTGGGCGGATTCCTGATGATGCTGGTGGGGGTCCTGCTCTTCGCGTTGGTGTCCCTTGCGGTGTCCGCAGTGTCCGGGACCCTGGAGGTGCTGGTGAACCGGCAGATCTTCGCCCGGTACGCGCCGGACAACAATGCGCTGCTCCATGCGGTGATGGGGATCTTCCTGCCGCTGTACACGTCTATCTATTTCTTCCTCATCCGGAACCGGGAGAGGGGGCCCCAGCCGGGACCTGGAGGATTTCCGCCCCAGGGAGGCCGGGAATTTCAAACGGGAGCAACAGAAGAATAAAAGGACCAGCCCTTCCATATAAGTATATGGGAGGGCTTTTTTATGTGGCAGAGAGTGAAAAAACTGGGCTGTTATCTTCTGATCATCCTTCTCTTGCCCTACGTGGTCACCGTATTTTTAAATGGGCCAGGCCTGGTGTCTTCTTCCCAGGTGGACAGTGCCGGGGTCCGGGTGAATACCGGGGAGGGTGAGGTGGAAATGTCTCTGGAGGAATACTGCATCGGGGTCCTGGCCCGGGCGATCCCGGCGAACTATGAGGAAGAGGCGCTGAAGGCCCAGTCGGTGCTGGTGCGGACAGACATTTACGGAAAGCTTCAGGAGGGCGGGACCAATGCCGTTCTGGAGGAAGCGTTCTGGGACAAGGAGGAGATGGAGGAGGCCTGGGGACTGGCCGGGTACAGGGCCAGTTATAAGCGGCTTGAGAGAGCCTGGAAGGAGACGGAAGGACAGGTGCTTACTTATGAGGGCGCCCTTGCCAGAACGCCTTTTTTCCGCCTCAGCAACGGCAGTACCAGGGACGGGAAGGAAGTGCTGGGGGAGGACTGCCCCTATCTGAAGATCGTGGACTGCCCCCTGGATATGGAGGCAGTGGAACAGCTTCAGACCGTCACGCTGGAGGAAGACCTGGACGCGGAGGTGGAGAAGGTGGATACCGCCGGCTACGTGCTCAGCGTCCGGGTAGGCGAAGAGACCGTCAGCGGGGAGGAGTTCCGGGAGGCCTACCACCTGGCTTCCAGCTGTTTCACCCTGCAGAAGTATGAAGGGACCCTGCGGATCACCACCCGGGGCGTGGGGCACGGCCTTGGCATGAGCCAGTACACCGCCGGGAAAATGGCGGAGGAAGGCAGCACATTTGAAGAGATCCTTACCTATTTCTTCCCGGGGACGGCGCTCCAGGAGGTGGCGCAGATCGTAGACCTTGGCAAGGAGGGATAAAGGCTGCGGGAAAAGATTCATTTTCAGAGAATAAGGACATCACCATCTGGCAAGAATAAAGGCAAAGGTGGTGATAGAAAATGAATCAAAATCCAAATCAGAGGAAGAAACCAAAGCCAAGGAAAAGAAGAGGGGCTACCGCCGCCGCGGTGTTAAGCTTCGCGGCAGCTATCGCGATCGTCGGAACATATACATTCAGGGATTATAAGGAATCCCAGCGGGAGGATCAGCTGGCGCTGGCGGAAGAAGCCCGGGAGACACAGCAGCAGGAGCCGGAAGAGAGCCGGGAGACCAACACCGACCTGATCCTTAACACAGAGGAACCGGTGGAAGAAGAGGATACCGACATGACCGAGGAGGAAGAGGAGACTGCTTCGGAGGAAAATGGAGAAAAAGACGAGGCGGTCCAGAGCACAAGCAGCCAGATCCCCAGCTTCACCAGCGACAGTAAGCTTCTGTGGCCGGTGGACGGTAACGTGCTGCTTAGCTTCAGCATGGACAAGACCGTGTACTTTTCCACCCTGGATCAGTACAAGTACAACCCGGCCATGGTCATATCCGGAGCAGAAGGAGATCAGGTGATCGCCTCCGCCCCCGGGATCGTCAAATCCATCGACGTGACCGCCGAGACCGGGACCACAGTCAACGTAGACCTGGGGAACGGCTATGAACTGTTCTACGGCCAGCTGAAAGAAGTACCGGTGAAGGCAGGAGACTATGTAGACGCCAAGACCGTGCTTGGATACGTGGGCCAGCCCACGAAATACTACAGCGTAGAGGGCTGTAACGTGTATTTTGAGATGAGGAAAGACGGACAGCCGGTCAATCCTATGGAGTATCTGGTAGAGTAGGAAAAATCAAAAAAGGGACAGGGTATTTTTAATCTGGGACGTGGTATTTTTAAAAATACCACGTCCCCACTTATGGTGTTATACTGGAAAGAGAAGCTATTTTCAGGGATTTACAAGGATTTACAAGAAAAAGGGGATTAAAGGAAATGAATTATACTTATATCCTGCGCTGCAGCGACGGCAGCCTTTACACCGGATGGACCAATGACATAGAGAAGCGCCTGGAGCAGCATAACGCAGGCAAAGGGGCCAAGTATACCAAGGGGAGAACGCCGGTAACACTGGAGTACTGCGAGAAGTTTGAGACAAAGCAGCAAGCCATGAGGCGGGAGTGGGAGATTAAGCAGATGAGCCGGAAAGAAAAAGAGGCGTTAATTAAAGTGGGGACGTAGTATTTTTAAAAATACCACGTCCCAGATTGAAAATACCCTGTCCCTTTTTGAAATCTTACAGGACGAAGGCGTACATTACGATGAAATGGCAGGCGCTCCCGCCCATCACGAACAGATGGAAGATCTCATGGCTCCCAAAGTACTGGTGCTTCCGGTTGAACAGGGGAAGCTTCAGGGCATAGATCACGCCGCCGATGGTGTATATAAGGCCGCCGGCCAGCAGCCATCCGAACGCCGCCGGGGACATGGAATTGAGGATCTGCGTAAATGCCAGGACACAGGTCCAGCCCATTCCGATATACAGTACGGAAGAGACCCATTTGGGGCAGTTGATCCAGAATGCCTTCATCAGGATCCCGGCGATGGCGATCCCCCATACAATGGATAAAAGCAGGATCCCGGTCCGTCCTTTCAGTACCAGAAGACAGATGGGAGTATAACTGCCGGCGATGAGCACGCTGATCATCATATGATCGATCTTCTTCAAAATGGTATTAACCTTCTTGGAGCGGTCAAAGGTATGATAAGTGGTGCTGGCCGCATATAATAAGATCAGACTCAGCGCATATACTGCGATAGAAATAATATAGATCCTGTCCGGTTCATGCGCGGCCTTTATTAAAAGCGGGATCGCGGCAAAGATTGCCATTAACATCCCGATAAAATGTGTGATCGCGCTGCCTGGATCTTTCACATGTTCTTTGATCACATCAGCCATGTTGCCACCTCCTGAAATATTAAAGATATAACACATAGTAATGAAAACTACTTATCAATATGTATATATTATACCCAATATTCCAAAAAAGCAAGCAAAAAAAGTGGGGACGTGGTATTTTTAAAAATACCACGTCCCCAGAAACTATTTCATGACTTTGTGAATTAAATTGTGCCAGTTCTTATGGGAAATCTTTTCAATCTCCTCGTCATTGAATCCAACCCGTTTCATTTCCGTGATCACATTTGGTACCTGAGAGCAATCCTCCAGGCCGATGGTGTACGGATTTTCCTGGCTACTGAAGGAGTCCAGGGTATCGCCGCACAGGTATTCGCAGAAATCAAATCCGAATCCCACATGGTCGATGCCCATGATCTCTACCATATGTACCAGGTGTTTCACCAGATTTTCCACGGTCTGTTTGTGGATGTCCGGGTGAACGAATTCATTGAAGGAGTTCAGGCCTACCATGCCGCCGGTCTCTGCCAGAGCCTTCAGCTGGTCGTCGGTCAGGTTCCGGCGCTGGTCGCAGAGGGCCCGGCAATTGGAGTGGGTGGCGACCACCGGCCCGCTTGCTGCGTCCAGGAGATCCCAGAAGGAGGTGTCGTTTAAGTGGGACACGTCCAGGATCATGCCCAGGTCTTCGATCTTGCGCACCGCCCTGCGGCCCAGATCGGTAAGTCCCCGCTCTGGTGTGCCAAGGGCTCCGGTGGCCAGCGGATTTTCTTCGTTCCAGGTCAGGCTTGCGTGGCGGGCGCCGAAGTTATAAAACTCCTCGATCATGTCCACGTCCTCGCCTACGCTCTTTAAGCCTTCCAGACCGATGAAGGTATACATTTTTCCTTCTTTTCTTGCAGTCACCATATCCTCGTAGGACCGGCAGATCTTCAGGATATCCGCGCAGTCCGGCTCTTCATGGGAAATGGCTTCCATCATCTGATGGGTTCGTTTCAGCGGATCTTTGTCAAAAGGCGGATCGTTCCAGATTACGAAGATCCCGCCCTCGATCTGGCCTTTCTTGAAGCGGTCGTAGTGATATTTGCGGAAAATGTCGGATTCTCCGTTCAAGTAGTGGTGTGTGACGTCTGTCCAGATGTCGCCGTGTGCATCAAAGTTCATAAATCAGACCTCCTTTGTAAAAGGATAAATAAATGCGTCAACTGAGAATCATTTTCGTTGATAAAAAGATAAAAATAATACAGGGACGGACTTCCGCCCCTGTATATATTTGTGTTTTATGCGGTTGCACCCATAAGGCTTCCTACGATCAGACCAGCATAGGTTCCGATTACGTAGCCGATGGTACCAACGATCAGACAAGGTCCAACCAGTTTGGTCCAGCCTTTGGAAACTGCCATGGCTGCTGATGTGGTCGGTCCGCCGATGTTGGCGTTGGACGCACACAGGATCTCCTCAAGGTCGAACTTGAAGAGCTTGCCAAGTACAAGGCTGAACAGCATGTTTACGATAACTACGATTGCCGCGAATACAAGCAGCAGAGGTGAGTTCCGTACGATCAACGGGATAGAAGCCGGAACACCGATTACGAAGAAGAACAGGTAGATCAGGAATGTTCCCAGTTCGTTTGTTCCTCTGATTTCGCCGAAGAATCCCGGAGCTGCGGTCGCGCAGATCATGGAGATGGTGGCGATCCACAGATACATGTTACCAAACAGGGTGTTCAGCATGGACAGAAGCGGATTGGAGGTCGGGATCACGCCTGCCAGGAAATCAGCAACGATGGTAGACAGGGTAACGATCACGAACGCTACCGCAACTGCCATGGCGATATCCTTAAGGGAGATCTCTTTCCGTCCCCAGTAAGCTGCTGCAGCTGTTCCCTCGGTATCATTGTTGGCGGTTCCTGCTTCTACAGCATCCTGATGGGGATGTTTGTAGTGCTTGCGGAAGAAGCCGATTCCAGGGATGATAACCAGTACGAAGAAGTACAGAGCCATCAGCAGGTTGTCGGCAACGGTGGCTGCGGACAGCATTTCGCCGGTTACGTTGAAGGCCTCGCCCAGAGCGGCGAAGTTAACAGAACCGCCGATGTAGGTACCGGTGAATACGCCTGCCAGAGCGTTCAGCTCAGGAATGAAGTTTCCAAGCAGTACGTAGCCAAGCATAACGCCGACCATGGTACCCACGGAACCACACAGGAAGATTCCCAATAGCCTCAGTGAATCCTTTCCCATGTCACGCACGTTACACTGCATCAGCAGAAGCGGCAGGGAAAGAGGAACTACATAGCTCCAAACTGCATCCCATACCGGCGCAGCCGTCGGGATGATTCCCAGGTTGGATAAGATAAGTGCTAACACAAGAGCTACAATGGCACCACTGGCCTTTGCTGCCCATGTGTATTTCTGTTCCAGATAAATAGCAGCTGCGGCCCCGGCAGCACATACTGCCCAGAGTGCCCAGGTGTTATCCGCTCCGATCAGCGGATTGTTAAGGTCGAAAATATGTCCCCACATACTCTCTCCTCCTTTCAAAATTTTGTGCTTTGCTAAGAAGCTGTTTCTTTAGTACACAGCTTAGTATAGTACGATTTGTGGAAAATGTCAATAAACGCGGTGGAAATGAATGAAAATTCGCAAAAAGTGCATAAATAAGGAAAAGTTAAGAAACCTTGCTGCGCCGGTCCATCAGACGGCAGAAGACCACCGCCACTGCAGTGCTCACAGTGGTGGCCAGGATCCCGGCTCCCACGATGGCTGCCGGGTCCACGCTGCCGTACTGGCTGCGGTAAGCGATCACATTTACCGGGATTAGCTGCAGGGAAGAAATGTTTATAATAAGGAACGTACACATCTCGTTGCCGGCTACGCCCCGCTTTCGTACCGGTCCCGGCAGCCGTCCGGCACGGCGGTCTTCCTCCAGGCGGGCCAGTTCCTCCATGGCCTTTAACCCGGCAGGGGTGGCGGCCCAGCCAAGGCCCAGGAAATTGGCGATCAGATTGGTAAGGATGTGGGGCTCGGAGGGATGGCCCGCGGGAAGCCTGGGGAAGAGGAACCGGATCACCGGCCGCAGCCGGACAGAGAGGGCGTCCATGATCCCCGCCTTTTGGGCGATCTCCATTAGTCCCACCCAGAGGGCCATGACCCCCATCATGGTGACGCACAGGGTGATGGCTTCTTTGGAGGAATCAATGGCGGCGTTGGTGATCTGAGAAATGCGGCCGGTGAACGCCGCGAAGAGGATGCCGGCAAGGATCATGCCGGCCCAGAGAAAGTTCAGCATAAAAGGCTCCGGGGATTTTTGTAAATTATATGCCAAAAAGCCGGGGGAAATGAGGGCATTATTCTTTCAGCATCCGCCGTACCGTGAAGAGCATGGTGAGAAAGCAGGCGCTCCCGCCGATGAAGTTGGACACCGGCTCTGCCAGGAAGACGCCGCTGGTGCCAAGGCCGGCCACCGTGGGGAGCCACAGAGTCAGCGGGATGACGATGACGGCCTTTCGCAGAAGGGAGAAGAACACCGCCTGCCGGGAGCAGCCCAGGGCCACGAAGGTGGACTGGCCGGCAAACTGCAGGGCCATCATGAAAATGCCGAAGAAATAGATGTGCATGGCGGGCACGCCCTTTTCCAGAAGCTCCGGTTCGCTGTTAAAAAGGTGGATGAAGAACCGGGGAAAGAGGAGCAGCAAAGCCCAGAGAAACAGGGTGAACAGGATACAGCTGACGGTCATGAACCGGATGGCTGCTTTCACCCGCCCCTTTTCTCCGGCGCCGTAGTTGAAGCTGATGATGGGCTGGGCGCCGTTGGTCAGGCCGTTCATAGGCATGTTGATCAATTCCCGCACCGAATTGATCACCGTCATGATCCCCACGTACAGATCGCCGCCGTACCGCTGAAGGGTGGCGTTGCACATGATCTGCACAGAGCCGTTGGTGATGGCCATGATAAAGCCGGAGAACCCAAGAGAAGTAATCTCCTTAACAAGCCTTTTGTGTAAACGAAGATATTTCTTTGACAACTTTATAATAGCATTTCCTCTGGTAAGGAAATAAAAAACCCAGATGGCAGACACACATTGGGAAATGATGGTGGCGATGGCCGCGCCACGGACGCCCAGGCCAAAGACAAAGATGAACAAAGGGTCCAGGATCAGATTCAGGACCGCGCCGATGGAGACCGTGAGCATCCCGGTGACCCCGAAGCCCTGGGCGTTGATGAAGTTGTTCATGCCCAGGCTGACCATGACAAATAACGTGCCAAGGAGATAGATGGTGATATAGGCGTCCGCATAAGGATAGGTCACGTCGCTGGCCCCAAAAAGATAGAGCAGGGGCCGCCGGAAGACCAGGCAGAGCGCGGCGATAAGGACGCCGGATAACAAAAGCAGGGAGAAGGAATTTCCCATGATCCGCTTAGCCCGCTCCGTCTCCCCCGCGCCCCTGGCGATGGAAAAAAGAGGCGCGCCGCCCATGCCAAACAGATTGGCGAAGGCAGTGATGATGGTAATGATGGGCAGGGTAAGGCCAATGCCGGTGAGGGCCTGGGTAGAAGTATGGGGCAGATGCCCGATATAGATACGGTCCACCACGTTGTAGAGGACGTTGATCAACTGCGCCAGCGTCATAGGCAGAGCAAGCCGCAGGATGTTGATGGCAACACTCCCCTGGCTGAAGTCCTTCTGCGAAGCAGCGGCGGTATGTTTCATAATAGATCACCAGATTCCGTAAAATAAGATTCCTAGATAGTATAGGCTTTTTGGCAGTTTTTTTCAATTGGATTTCCAATTGGGGACGTGGTATTTTCGAAAATACCACGTCCCAGATTGAAAATACCCTGTCCCTTTTTGATATTTTTGAGAATAAGAAAAAACTTAGAGCACATAAATTATTAGAAACAAAGCCTGAAAAAGGGGATGAATCCAGATGAAATTTTTGCTTTATCTCAGCGATCTGATGGTTCCGCTGGTGATCTTTGGGATTGTCAGCTATGGACTTTTGATGAAAGTAGATGTTTATGAGACGTTTATCCAGGGGGCCAAAAGCGGGCTGCGCACGGTAATAAGCCTGGTCCCTACTCTGGTCGGACTGATGGTGGCGGTGGGGATCCTGCGCGCCTCCGGGTTCCTGGATTTTCTGGCAAGAATCGCCGGCGGTCTGACGGAACCTTTGGGGTTTCCGGCAGAGCTGGTCCCCTTAAGTGTAGTGAAAATGTTTTCTTCTTCCGCGGCCACCGGCTTGCTTCTGGATTTATATAAAGAATACGGGACGGATTCTTACATTGGGAAAGTAGCCTCTATCAGTATGAGCTGCACAGAGACCATTTTCTATACCATGAGCGTTTATTTCATGACTGCCAAAGTAAGTAAAACCAGGTATACTCTTGCAGGCGCGCTGCTGGCAACAGCGGGGGGCCTGGCTGCCAGCGTGGTGTTGGGAGAGATGTAGGGATCTGACGGGTGATCGGGAGGAAACGGCGGCACAGCGTTGTTTTGTTAGTTAAGAAGTGACAGGGGGACAGGGTATTTTCAATCTGGGACGTGGTATTTTTGAAAATACCACGTCCCCACCTTACGATCCTATTACGTATTCCCGCAGCAGATCGAAGGGCGCGGGCCCTACCTCCAGTACGGCTTTGTGGAACTTTTCCTGGCTGAAGTCATCGCCCCACCGGCGGATGGCTTCTTTCTTTAACTCCAGGAATTCTACATATCCGATATAGTATTTCAGATAGTTGGCCGGATCCCCCAGGATCAGCTGATAGATTTCTTCGATCACTTCGGTCTTGGTGATGCCGTAGCTGCGGAAGAAGGCGATGGTGTCCAAAAGGCTCCAGCCGTCGTAGTGGATCCCCATATCGGCCAGGGCGTAGAGCCCCAGCAGGATGGAGGCGTTTTTCTGCATCAGGGTGGCCAGGTCATGGTCCATAGGTGCGTAGTAATAGCTGACCATCTCAGTGTAGGTGGCCCAGCCCTCAGTATAACCGCCAAAATCCAGAAGGCTGCGGATGGGGTCCGGATCCTGCCCGGCAAAGTATGTGGTCTGGTAGAGGTGGCCGGGGTATCCTTCATGGGCCAGGGTGGTGAAGAGGGAAATGTCGTCGCCAAGATGGCCGGGATTGATGTAGATCACATTTTCCCCGGGATTGTCGATGGCCGGGATCAGGTAGAAGGCGGGGCTTAGGTATTCCTGCATGGATTCCTGCACATACTTGATCCGAGTATCTACCTGGGGCGGAGCGGGGAATTCTCCTTCTATCTTCTCTTCCAGGTAAACCAGGATAGAAGCGGGATTGGTGTCGGAAAGCAGTTCTCCCTGAGGCTTGAAGAGATCGGAGGAAATGCTGACATCCCCGGAACCGGAATAAGCTGCCAGCGCTTCCTGAAGGTCCAGAAGATCCCGGGCCAGCTGCTGCCGGGTCAGTGCCTGAAGCTCTGGAACCGACCGGTCTGAGCCGGTCTCCATAGCAGCCAGGATCTCATAGTAGGTTTCTCCTTCTGGAAAATGGCACAGACCGCCGGAATTTTTCCCGGTATCCCGCAGGGCCAGGATGCCGTCCATCAGATCCTGATAGGCGGGAAATACAGAGCGCTTCACAGCGGCTGCATTTTCCCGGCAGTAGGCTTCCAGGTCATCCTGAGGTAGGGAGAGTTCCTTTAGCCGTTCCCGGAAGGAAGAATACAGGTAGTTCTTCTCTCCCAGGTCCAGGAATACCTGGCACTCTTCCACGACAGCGTCGGCGCGCTGGGCGGACATGAAAAGCCCTTCCCGGGAGCGGGCTTCTTCGAATTCCAGAATAGACTGGAAATAGACCGGCACCTGATCCAGGAGCTTTAAATAAGTCTCTACGTCCTCCCGGTTTGAGAACCGGTATTCCGACAATAGCACCGGAAGCTGAGCCTGGGTGCCGGTGAGGGGCGAGAGGGGTTCTTCGTAGAGAGCATAGGCGGATTCCCGGAGGGAGTTGGAAAGATACTGTTCCAGGATATCGTAGGTCAGCCGGTTTTCGCCGGAGAGCTTTTCCCGGTCATGCCGGTGCAGCAGGGCCAGGGCATTTTCCGCGGCGGCGCTTATTTCTTCCGGGTCCGTGCTGACCTGCCCCAGGGAAATGGGAGCGTCATGGATCCCGTAAGAGGACGGATCCTGGAGGGTGAAATGGAGGGAGAGGGAGTTGCCGGCTACCTCCTGGCAAAACAAGGCTTCTGTGTAGTCTTCGAACCGCCGGTCGGGGTCTCTTCCGAAGAAAAATATAAGGCAGGCGGCGGATAGGAGAAGAGAAAAAAAGACAGCCCCAAGAAGAAGAGGGCGTTTCTGAAACTTGATTTTCAATGGATGGATCATAAGGCTTCCTGGTTTTTTTCTATTTATATGCAGGCAGAGAGGCGGCAATGCGGGAGATTTGCCAGTTTTCCTTGACACGCCCCGCCGGATTATGCTACGATTTCTAACATCAGTGGATATGCAAACGCAATGACGGAAAGAGTACGCCATTTGGACATTTTACAGAGAATTCCCGAAGGCCTAAGGGCCGGATGCTGAGAGGGATGGATGGAGACTGGCGGAAGATGGCTCCCGAGCGGCGCACCGAACAGGAACGAGGGGTTCCTGCCAGGCTGCGATGGGTCCGCCCTTTACAGCGGCCAGGGTGAGAAAAGCCTGCAAGGCGGGCTCACCTGACGAGGCCTGTGTCGTGAGGCGCAGGTGAAAAGAAGTGGTAACACGGGGACTCCCCGTCTTCTCTGATCATTCCGGACGGAAGGATCGGAGATTTTTTATTTTCAAGGAGGAGAATCAGCAAATGGAAAAACCAAAGTATTATATCACAACGGCTATTGCCTACACGTCCGGCAAGCCCCACATCGGCAATACCTATGAGATCGTGCTGGCGGACGCCATCGCCCGGTACAAAAGAAGTAAGGGCTTTGATGTGTTCTTCCAGACCGGAACTGACGAGCACGGACAGAAGATCGAACTGAAAGCGGAGGAAGCAGGCGTTACGCCCAAGGAATTCGTGGACAATGTGGCCGGGGAGATCAAGAAGATCTGGGATCTGATGAACACTTCCTACGATAA
Organism: Massilistercora timonensis; assembly: GCF_048354975.1. Taxonomy (NCBI): domain Bacteria; kingdom Bacillati; phylum Bacillota; class Clostridia; order Eubacteriales; genus Massilistercora; species Massilistercora timonensis. The sequence goes on from NZ_DBGCJQ010000126.1 coordinate 24,226, forward strand.
ATTCATCCGCACCACGGACGAAGACCATGAGCGCCAGGTGCAGAAGATCTTCAAGAAAATGTATGAGAAAGGCGACATTTACAAAGGGTATTATGAGGGCATGTACTGCACTCCCTGCGAGTCTTTCTTCACCGAATCCCAGCTGGTGGACGGAAAATGTCCCGACTGCGGGCGCCCGGTGCAGCCGGCCAGGGAGGAGGCCTATTTCTTCAAGATGAGCAAATATGCGGACCGGCTGATCGAGCATATCAATACCCATCCGGAATTCATCCAGCCTGTATCCCGGAAAAATGAGATGATGAACAACTTCCTGCTGCCGGGCCTGCAGGATCTGTGTGTGTCCCGGACCTCCTTCAAATGGGGGATCCCGGTGGATTTCGATCCCGGCCACGTGGTCTACGTATGGCTGGACGCGCTGACCAACTACATCACCGGGATCGGCTACGACTGTGACGGGGAGAGTTCGGACCTGTTTAAGAAAAACTGGCCGGCGGATCTCCACCTGATCGGCAAAGACATCATCCGGTTCCACACCATTTACTGGCCCATCTTCCTGATGTCCCTGGACCTCCCCCTGCCCAAGCAGGTGTTCGGCCATCCCTGGCTCCTTCAGGGAGACGGCAAGATGAGCAAGTCCAAGGGAAATGTGCTGTATGCCGATGAGCTGGTAGATTTCTTCGGCGTGGACGCGGTGCGCTATTTCGTGCTCCATGAGATGCCTTTTGAAAATGACGGCGTGATCACCTGGGAACTGATGGTGGAGCGGATGAACTCCGATCTGGCCAACACCCTGGGCAATCTGGTGAACCGGACCGTCTCCATGGCCAACAAATACTTTGGCGGCGTGGTGGCAGACAAAGGCGTGGCAGAAGAGGTGGACGCAGACCTTAAGGCGGTTGTGGAGAACACGCCCAAGGCTGTGGACGCCCGGATGGACGATCTGCGGGTGGCGGACGCCATGACCGAGATCTTCAACCTGTTCAAGCGCTGTAACAAATATATCGATGAGACCATGCCCTGGGCGCTGGCCAAGGACGAGGCAAAGAAAGACCGGCTGGAGACAGTGCTCAACAACCTGATCGAGAGTATCAAAGTAGGGGCAGAGCTTCTGGCGCCCTACATGCCGGAGACCGCAGAGAAGATCCTGGCACAGCTGGGTGACGGCAAAGTCACTGAGAAACCGGAGATCCTGTTCGCAAGACTGGATCTGGAGGAAGTGATGAAGAAAGTCGAAGAACTGCACCCGCCGGTAGAAGACGAGGCAGACAGTACGGCCGGGGACGATGCGGCAGTTATCGATCTGGAGCCCAAGCCGGAGATCACCTTCGAAGACTTTGGGAAAATGCAGTTCCAGGTAGGAGAGATCATTGCCTGCGAAGCGGTGCCCAAATCCAAAAAGCTTCTGTGCTCCCAGGTAAAAGTAGGAAGCCAGGTGAAGCAGATCGTGTCCGGGATCAAGGCTCATTACACCCCGGAAGAGATGGTAGGCAAGAAAGTCATGGTACTGACCAACTTAAAGCCTGCCAAGCTGGCCGGCGTGGTGTCAGAAGGAATGCTGCTGTGCGCGGAAGACGCCGACGGCAATCTGGCGCTTATGACCCCGGAACGGGAAATGCCCGCCGGAGCGGAGATCTGTTAAAAAGGGACAGGGTATTTTTAATCTGGGACGTGGTATTTTCGAAAATACCACGTCCCCAACTGAAAAAATGAAAGGAGAATCAACAATCATGGATAAGATCAGAATTGGGATTGTGGGATATGGAAATATTGGGAGAGGCGTGGAACTTGCCGTCGCCCGCAATCAGGATATGGAGCTGAAAGCCGTATTTACCCGGAGGGATCCGTCCACGGTCAAGATCCTGACAGAAGGCGCGGCAGTGAAGCATATGGATGAAATGCTGTCTATGAAGGACGAGATTGATGTAATGATGCTTTGCGGAGGTTCCGCTACAGACCTGCCGGTTATGGGACCGGAAATCGTGAAGAATTTCAATACTATCGACAGCTTTGACACTCACGCGCGGATTCCGGAGTATTTTGCAAATGTGGATAAGGCGGCCAAAGAAGGCGGAAAAGTAGGGATCATTTCCGTGGGCTGGGATCCGGGAATGTTTTCCCTGAACCGGCTTTACGCAGAGTCCATCCTGACCGAGGGAAGCACCTATACTTTCTGGGGAAAAGGCGTAAGCCAGGGCCACTCTGACGCCATCCGCCGGGTAAAGGGCGTAAAGAACGGGATCCAGTACACGGTTCCTGTTGAGGCAGCAGTAGAGCAGGTGAGAAGTGGAAGCGAGCCGCAGCTCACCACCCGGGATAAACATCTGCGGGAATGCTATGTGGTTCCGGAAGAAGGCGCTGATCTGGCAGAGATTGAGCAGACCATCAAGACCATGCCTAACTATTTTGATGACTACGACACTACCGTAACTTTTATCACAGAGGAAGAGCTGAAGAAAAACCATAGCAGAATGCCCCACGGCGGATTTGTGATCCGCAGTGGAAAGACAGGTGTGGACGGAAATAATCACATTATTGAATATTCTCTGAAGCTGGATTCTAATCCAGAGTTTACCGCAAGCGTACTGGCTTGCTATGCCAGAGCCGCATACCGTTTGGCAAAAGCTGGCGAAAGCGGCGCAAAGACTGTGTTCGATATCGCGCCGGCGCTGCTGTCTGTAAAGACGCCGGAAGAATTGCGGGCAGAACTGCTGTAGAATAAAGTCAAAAAGGTACACCCCAAAGCGCATTTGGGTACAGGGTAAAATGCATTTGGGTACAGGGCAGAAATCAATTGAGGACGTAGTAAAATGCAAAAAGGCTACGTCCTAAATTAAATTTTGGAGGAACCATGATTTTTGATACGCATGCGCATTATGACGATGAACAATTTGATATGGATCGGCGGGAACTGCTTCTTTCTATGGGATCGGAAGGAGTTGGAACGATTGTCAATGTAAGTGCTTCTTATGATTCCTGCGAGAAAGTTACGGCTATGGCCCGGGAATACCCCTTTTTGTATGCGGCAGTAGGGATCCATCCGGACGAGGTGGGGACTTTAAATGAAGAATCTTTTGCCCGGATGCGGGAATTATTCCGACAGGATAAGGTGGTGGCCGTGGGCGAGATCGGCCTGGATTATTACTGGGACAAAGAAGCTCACGAGCAGCAGAAATACTGGTTTATCCGACAGCTGGAGCTGGCAAGGGAACTGAATCTTCCAGTGCTGATCCACAGCAGGGAAGCAGCGGCGGATACCATGGAGATCATGAAGAAACATGCCGCCGGGCTTGCCGGGGTGATCCACTGTTTTTCCTATTCCAGAGAACAGGCTGAAGAGTATGTAAAAATGGGCTTCTATATCGGGATCGGGGGAGTTGTTACTTTTAAAAATGCCAGAAAAGTCAAAGAAGTGGTTGAAGCGATTCCCCTGGAATCCATTTTGCTGGAGACTGACTGCCCTTACCTGGCGCCGGTTCCTTATCGGGGAAAACGCAATGATTCCCGCTATATTCGGTATGTTGCGGGGGAAATTGCCCGGATTAAAAACATTTCCTATGAGGAAGTAGTGGAGCAGACAGAGCAAAACGCCCGGAAAATGTATCGCCTGTGAATTTGGGTACACCCCAGATTGCAAAAAGGTACACCCCAAAATGCATTTGGGTACAGGGCAAAATGCATTTTAGGACGTAGTAAACGTTAAAAAGGCTACGTCCTAAATTGTACTATTCACACAATCTTAATAATTTTTCATTTTTTGTCTATTTCTTAAAAATTCGTATTATTGTATAATAGATATCACAATATGACGGTATGGGGAGTGTCTATGAGCAGGGAGAAGTTGGGGAATCCGCAGAATACCATTGAGATTCTGCAGAAATATCATTTTACATTTCAGAAAAAGTTCGGACAGAATTTCTTGATTGATACCCATGTGCTGGACAAGATCATCCGGTCGGCGGAGATTACAAAAGAAGATATGGTCCTGGAGATCGGGCCGGGCATCGGCACCATGACCCAGTATCTGGCGGAGGCTGCCGGCAAGGTGGTGGCGGTGGAGATCGACCGCAACCTGATCCCCATTCTCTCGGAGACGCTGAAGGACTATGACAATGTCCGGATCATCAACGAGGACGTGCTGAAAGTGGACATCCGCAAGCTTGCAGAGGAGGAAAACGGGGGGCGCCCTATCAAGGTGGTGGCCAACCTGCCTTATTATATCACCACACCGATCATTATGGGGCTTTTTGAAAACCAGGTTCCGGTGGAGAGTATCACCGTGATGGTGCAAAAGGAAGTCGCCCAGCGGATGCAAACGGGACCGGGCAGCAAGGATTACGGCGCTTTGTCCCTGGCGGTGCAGTATTATGCCGACCCTTATATCGTGGCAAATGTTCCGCCCAATTGTTTCATGCCCCGTCCCAAGGTGGGGTCTGCGGTGATCCGGCTGACCAGGCACGCGGTCCCGCCGGTGGAGGTGGAGGATGAGAAGCTGATGTTCGCCGTCATCCGGGCGGCCTTCAATCAGCGGCGCAAAACCCTCTACAATGGGTTGAAAAATTCTGGAGAATTTGAAGAAGAGATCATCAGAGAAGCAATTGAACAGCTTGGAAAAGGCGCGAATGTACGGGGAGAAGCCCTGACGCTGGAAGAGTTTGCCAGGCTGAGCAATCATATAAAAAACAGACAGAAAGGATGATGATTATGGGAAAAAGCGTAGAGACAGCATTGTTTGAGATCACGCCGGAGATCCAGCATTTCGCGGAGATCTGTGAGGAGAAAAATGCTATTGACAAGGAGCTGTATACAAAGTACGAGGTAAAAAGAGGTCTTCGTGACCTGAACGGAAAAGGCGTCCTGGCAGGACTTACCAACATTTCCGACGTATGCGCCACCAAGATCGTGGACGGTAAGGAAGTTCCCTGCGCAGGCAATCTTTATTACCGGGGCTACAATATCAAGGATCTGGTGCAGGGCTTTCTGAAAGAGAAGCATTTTGGATTCGAGGAAATTTCTTATTTGCTGCTTTTTGGTGAGCTTCCGGACGAGAAGGAGCTGAAGCTCTTCCATGAGACGCTGGTGGAGCGGCGCACCCTGCCCCCCAATTTTGTGCGGGACATTATCATGAAGGCGCCCAGCCGGGACATGATGAACAGCATTTCCCGGTCCATTCTGAACCTGTACTCCTATGACGCCAAGGCGGATGACACCACAATCCCCAATGTGCTGCGTCAGTGCTTGAACCTGATCAGCCAGTTCCCCATGCTGATGGTGTATGGCTATCATGCTTACAACTACCGGGTGGGAGAAGACCTGTTCATCTATGCTCCTTCACCGGAGCTGTCCACGGCGGAAAATATTCTGATGATGCTTCGGGAAGACCGAAAATATACCAAGCTGGAGGCCAAGATCCTGGACATGGCGCTGGTACTGCACATGGACCACGGCGGCGGAAATAACTCCACGTTCACTACCCACGTAGTCACCTCTTCAGGAACCGATACATACTCCACCATGGCGGCGGCTATGGCTTCCCTGAAGGGACCCAAGCACGGCGGCGCCAATATCAAGGTGACCCAGATGTTTGAGGATATGAAGCAGCAGCTCTCCGACTGGGAGGATGAGGACGCTGTGCGGGCTTACCTCTGCGACCTGCTGGATAAGAAGGCGTTTGACAAGAAGGGTCTGATCTATGGAATGGGACATGCGGTCTACTCCGTCTCCGACCCGAGAGCAGACATTTTCAAGAAATTTGTAAAACAGCTGGCAAAGGAGAAGGGCTATGAGAAAGAGTACGCTCTCTACGAGCTGGTAGAGCATATGGCTCCGGAAGTGATCGGGGAGAAGCGCAAGATCTACAAAGGCGTCAATGCCAACGTGGACTTCTACAGCGGACTGGTGTACAGCATGCTGAACCTGCCCAAGTCCCTGTATACGCCGATCTTCGCGGCGGCCCGTATCGTAGGATGGAGCGCCCACAGACTGGAAGAGCTGAAAAATGTAGACAAGATCATCCGTCCGGCCTACAAGGCCCTGGCGGACCACAGAGAGTACATTCCGCTGGAAGAGCGCTAAGTTACAAAAAGCGCACTTGTGGGAAGAAGAGAAAGGCGCCGTAGGAAACGGCGCCTTTTACCACTAAATGGATCAACGAGGAGGGAGCAACATGAAGAAGAGAGAGTTTGCCTATCCGTCCCGGGACGGGGCCACCAGGATCCACGCCATCGAGTGGATCCCGGAGGGGGAGATCACAGGGATCCTGCAGATCTGTCACGGGATGGTGGAGTACATTGACCGGTATGACGAATTTGCCAGGTATCTGGCGGACAAAGGGATTTACGTGGTGGGGCACGATCACCTGGGCCATGGGAAATCTGTCTGTACTGAGGAAGATCACGGTCACTTTGACGAGACGAAAGGGAATAGCTATGTGCTGGGAGACATTCATATGCTGCGGCAGCGGACTATGAAAAAATATCCCGGGATCTCGTACTTTATCCTGGGACACAGCATGGGATCTTTCCTGGTGCGCCAGTATCTTCCCCTGTACGGCCAGGGACTTGCAGGGGCCATTGTTATGGGCACCGGGAGCCAGCCCATGGTCGTGCTTGCCGCCGGCCAGCTTCTGTGCCGGATCCTGGCGGCAGTGAAGGGGTGGCGGTACCGAAGTCGACTGATCGACGAGATGTGCCTGGGGGTTTACCGCAGTCATTTTAAAGAGACCGGAGGCGACTGGGTCACCTCCGACCGGGAACTCTGGGAGAAATATGCTTCAGATCCTCTGTGTAATTTCCGGTTCACCCTGGGCGGCTACTATCAGATGCTGGAGGGGATGCGCAAGATGCAGCGTCCCGGCAGCCTGAAGCGGATCCCAAAGGACCTGCCCATCTTCTTCGTGTCAGGAGAAGACGATCCCGTGGGCGCGTTTGGCAAGAGCGTCCGCAAGGTATATGAAAAATACCGGGCAGCAGGACTTGAACATGTGGAACTTAGATTGTATCGGGACGACCGGCATGAGATCCTGAACGAGACGGACCGGGACAAGGTCTATGAGGATCTGTATCTGTGGATAAGGGAGAACCTGTCATAAAAAGACAGACAGCGAAAACCCGCGAACCTTTTTGGCTCGCGGGTTTTCTGGTTTCGTTATCTAAAGGAATGAGAGTAAAGTGTGGCATCAGGCAAGTCCTGATGTACAACTTCATGAGAGGGGGATTGATAGTTGATGTGTTCTTCAACTATCTGATACTAAGTATAGAGAAGAAATGTGTCCAAAGTATGTGGAATCTATAAAAGAAGCAGAAAGAATCTTAAGGAGGACTTAAAGAAATAGAAGGAAAGGCTTAACAACAGCGAAAACCCGTTAACCTTTCGGCTAACGGGTTCTCGTTGTCGTTATAGTTATCTAAAGGAATGAGAGTAAAGTGTTCCGCCGGGTCTCCCCGGCGATTTACTTTATGAGGGGGGAGATAGTGATTGTTCATCAACTATCTGTCTTATAGTATAGGAGATAAATATGTCTAAACTATGTTAAAACTATAAAAGAAAAAGAAAAAATCTTAAGAACGGCTTAAGAAGTAAGGAAGAAAACCTAAAAGGCGGCTGTCTGACAGGGGCGATGATGGAGATGGGTGACCAGAATGTCCAGAAATTCTCCGGCAGTGGGCCTGTCAAGCAGTGGATGGAGCGCAATCTCCCGGAGGCGGCGGATATTTCCTCTCTCCCAGCAGACACGGATCACCGTGCGGATATCCCGTTCCACGCTGCTGCCCGAGGTGTGGAAGATCCGGGCGATCTCCGGGTACAGCAGCTTACTGATGCACAGCAGATAGTCTTCATCTTCCAGACATAATTTGATCCCATAGCACAGATATCGGTATCCCCGGTAGGTTCCATTGATCCCGAGAGAACGAATAAGCAGTTCGATTTCCCGATCAGGCATAAGAGAATCCCCTCCCATATAGTTGCTTACATTGAGAAAGAAGAAACAATTGTATTATAAACGGAAAACCTGAAAATTCCAAGAAATGCAACAATACTTAACGCCCTTCGACGAAGGTCGACCTTTTCTGTGGAAAGCCGGGTTGCGAAAAGAGAGTTTGCTCATATAGTAGTAAAAAGAACAGGAAAAAGGAGTTTTCTCTATGAGTATTCACGGGATTGACGTAAGTCAGCATCAGGGGAGCATCGACTGGCGGAAAGTAAAGGCCTCCGGCATTCAATTTGCCATGCTGCGGGCGGGATATGGAGCGAGCACTGTGGATGGCGAATTTGAAAGAAACGCCCGGGGCTGCATGGAGGCAGGGATCCCCTTTGGCGTCTACTGGTTTTCCTACGCATACACACCGGAGATGGCCCGCCGGGAGGCGGAGAAATGCATTTCCGTGATCCGGGAGTATAAGGTGCAGTATCCGGTATGTTATGATTTCGAATATGGTTCAGTGCGGTATGCCCGGCAAAATGGGGTCCGGGTTACCAGGACGCTGGCTACCCGGCTGGTAGAGGCTTTTTGCGGCCGGGTAGAAGAGTTGGGATATTTCGCCATGTATTACAGCAATCTGGATTATCTGGAGCGGATGTTCGCCCCGGAATTAAGAAGAAAATACGCCCTGTGGTACGCCCGGTACGCCTCCGCCCCGGGGGAGACCGGGATCGGGATGTGGCAGTACCGGGACAACGGAAGAGTAGACGGGATCTGGGGAAATGTAGATATGGATATTGCCTATAAAGATTTCGCCCGGGTGATCTCTGAAGAAGGATTAAATCACCTGAAGAGGCCGGAATCCACGCCAGATTCTGCTACTCCCGAGCCCAACGACGTGATCCGGTACGTGGTAAAGAAAGGCGATACTTTAAGCGCCATCGCAAAACAGCATGGCGTTACTTTGCAGCGCCTGATTTCCTACAATCACATCACGGATCCGGACCGGATCTATCCGGGGGAAGTGATCGATATCCCCCACGGGGAAAATGTCTCGGCCATGCGGTTCTATACCGTGAAGCCGGGGGATACCTTAAGCGGGATCGCGAAGAAACACCAGACGACGGTAAAAAAACTGCAGCAACTGAATAAGATCAAAGATCCAGATCAGATCTATCCCGGGCAGATCATTCAGATCCGATAGGTGGGGATGTGGTATTTTTAAAAATACCACGTCCCAGATTGAAAATACCCTGTCCCTTTTCATAATATCTTAAGAATTTCCACGGTTTCATCTTAAATTTTGCCTGCTATTCTTGTATAGTATAAGGGAGGTGAGAGAGATGGCAAAAGTTTTAGTATGTGATGATGATAAGGAGATCGTAGAGGCGATCGATATTTACCTGACCCAGGAGGGCTATGAGGTGTTCAAGGCCTACGACGGGCAGGAAGCATTAGAGGTGTTGAAGAAGGAGTCGGTGGATCTTCTGGTGATCGATGTGATGATGCCCCGGCTGGACGGGATCCGGGCTACCCTGAAGATCCGGGAGGAGAATAACATCCCGATTATCATCTTGTCGGCCAAGTCCGAGGATGCGGACAAGATCCTGGGGCTTAATGTGGGGGCGGACGATTACGTGACGAAGCCTTTTAACCCGCTGGAGCTGGTGGCCCGGGTGAAGTCCCAGCTGCGGCGCTACACCCAGCTTGGAAGCACGGCCCAGCCTGCGGGAGAGAAGATCTACGCCACCGGCGGGCTGATGATCAACGACGATTTAAAGGAAGTGACGGTGGACGGGGAGCCGGTGAAGCTGACCCCCATCGAGTATAATATCCTGCTGCTTCTGGTCCGGAATCAGGGGAAAGTTTTTTCCATCGATCAGATCTATGAAAATATCTGGAACGAGGATGCCATCGGCGTGGACAATACAGTGGCCGTACATATCCGGCACATCCGGGAGAAGATCGAGATCAATCCAAAGGAGCCCCGGTATCTCAAGGTGGTCTGGGGCGTGGGATATAAGGTGGAGAAGTTATAGAAGGGAGTATCTATGAAACGATATTGGTATAAGACGAATCTGACGAAGACCATCCTGGTGGTGATGGAGCATATCCTGGCGGTGGTGATGGTGGTAAGTTTCCTGTGGATGTTGTCTTACCCGGCGCTGCGAGAGGAGATCTTCGAAGGGGAGCCGGCCAGGAGATATGAGGATTCCAGGGGCTTTGCCACCCTGGTAGAGGGCAGGAGCACACAGGCTCTGGAAGGGATCAGCGCATCGGAGTTCTTTGGAGCGGACGGGGAGCTGGATGAAGATAAGATCATTGATGTAGATGAGTGGTATGTAAATGGAGCGGATCCGGGAGAGAACAAAAGCGGCCTTGCCTACCGGCTGGGGGATCTGGTGGACTGGAGCGGCGAAACGTCGGCAAGAGACGGTTCCTACGGTGAGGAACATAACATCATCGTCTGTGAGAGAGGAGAACCGGACGCCGACGGGAAACGCTATCATTATTATACTTACGCGGAATTTGAAGACCTGATCAAGTCCGGGGAATTATCATTTGCCGATGCGGCGGACGCCGACGGAAGTCTCCGGGCTGGTCTTCTGCAGAACTTACGGGAAGGCAACAGCGGCCAGAACGTGGAGTCCTACGATGACAACGGAGAGCCGCTTACCGATGAGATCCTGAACGCCGCGGGAGCGGTGGAATATACGGATTACTGGAACTATGACGGATACTGGCTGGATGAGCGGTATGGCCCGGTGGGGGCAGGCAGCATCCTGGAGATCGCCAACAAGGATCCCCGCTGGAACGGGCGGCTGGATCAGGCATTTGACGAGCTGAGCGCCTGTCTTCAGATGGTGGCGGCCCAGTATTCCCAGTACATTACCTGGCAGGAGGACCTTCAGGAGGGGGATACTAACTTTGCCTACATTTACGCGGACCTGGAGGCGGGGACTATTTCCACCAACCGACAGGAATACGGGAATTACAAGGAGCTGGAGAAGAGTCTGAAGGCCCTTACGGAAACGGGAAAATATATTATCGTGCGGCCCAAGCTGGCGGACTTTGATTCCAACATTGAAGATACAGACGCTTCAGCATGGCGGGACATGGTGAAATACACCGGCACCAGCGGGGAGGATTTTGTATTCGCTGCGGCGGTAGACACGACATTTCCCATTCAGGATAACTTCTACACGGAGAACCGGCTGTATGAGAACTACGGTTCCAGCGCCCGGGAGATTGCTCTGGTGGGCGTGATCGCAGGGCTTCTGTGGATCGCCGGCTGTGTGTGGCTGACTATGATCGCAGGTCGCAGGGCCACCGATAAGGAGCTGCATTTATGCTGGTTTGACCGATGGAAGACGGAGATCGCTGCGGCGGTGATCTTCTTTTTAGGATTCCTTCCCCTGCTTTTTGGCAGTGCGATCTTCAGCTATATAGACGACACCAGTTACGGTATCTATGAACCCAGCTATATGCAGACCTCCTACGTGCAGGACGTGATCCCCCTCCTGATCCTGGGAGCAGGGGCGGCCCTGGTGGGGTGCATGGTATTCCTGGCGGGATATTTAAGCCTGGTGCGCCGGGCCAAAGCCCGGAACCTGTGGAAGAACAGCCTGCTGCGGGCACTGTGCTCCTTCGTATATAAGCTGTTTTCCAATCTCAAATGTTTGTGGAAGCGGGTGCTGATCTTCGCGGGATTCGTAGTGATCCACTGGATCACCATCCTGTGCTGGCCGGGCAGCGTCTGGCCTCTGATTATGCTGGCAGCGGAAATCGGGGCGCTGGTCCTGCTGGTGAACGAAAGCATTTGCCGGGAGAAGATAAAAACCGGGATCCTGAAGATCTCCGGAGGCCAGGTGGATTATCAGATCCCAACGGAAGGACTTCGGGGGGATCAGAAGACCATTGCAGAGAGCATCAATTCCATCGGGGAGGGGCTGGACGCCGCCCTGGCGGAGAGTATGAAGAGCGAGCGGCTGAAGACAGACCTGATCACCAACGTGTCCCATGACATTAAGACGCCGCTTACTTCCATCATCAACTATGTGGACCTGTTGAAGAAAGAGAACTTCGAAGACCCGAAAGTCCAGCGCTATCTGGAGATCCTGGAGAGCAAGGCCCAGCGGCTCAAAACCCTGACAGAAGACGTGGTGGAGGCCTCCAAGGTAAGCTCGGGAAATATTTCTCTGGAGTTTATGAACCTGAATTTTGTGGAGATGATCCAGCAGACCAGCGGAGAATTCGAGGAGAAGTTTAAGGCCCGGAATCTTACGGAAGTATTGAACATTTCCGTTGAGGAGGCCTGTATCCGGGCGGACGGCAGACGGACCTGGCGGATCCTGGAGAACATCTACAACAACGCGGCCAAGTACGCCATGGAAGGGACCCGGATCTACGCGGACCTGAAAGTGGAAAACGGCCAGGTGATCTTCAGCCTGAAGAACATTTCACAACAACAGCTTAATATCTCTGCGGACGAGCTGACCGAGCGGTTTATCCGGGGAGACATCTCAAGAAGCACCGAGGGCAGCGGCCTGGGGCTTTCCATCGCCAAGACCCTGACAGAACTGCAGGGCGGACAATTCCAGCTGTATCTGGATGGCGATCTCTTCAAAGTAACGGTAATCTTTCCATTGGGGACGGGGTATTTTTAAAAATACCCCGTCCCAGATTGAAAATACCCTGTCCCTTTTTATCTTGCACTTATCCCCAAAAACCTTTACAATAATGATACTATGGATGAATTAAGGACGGTATTAGAGGACAATTTAAATAGTGAGTTTCTTCTGGCGGTGCTGAGCAATCCCAGGCGGGCGGACGGCCCGAACAAAGTGCGGATCCGTCCGGTCCGGTACAAGGACCGGCATGTCTATCAGTTTGAAGCCTTCTGCGGGACGCAGGTGTTCCATCAGAATCTGGAGAAGGAGGAGGCCTGCGGGAAGATCCTGGAATATATGGAGAATTTCCGGCAGATGCAGCTGGAGACTCAGAGTGCGGCGGTCTCCGCGCTGGTGAGCAAAAAGGGTAAAGTGACGGTGAAGAAGAAGCTGCGGGCCAGGAAGAAGGCGCCGGCGGCCACGGATCACAACCGGAAGAAGCATTATATCCTGGAGGAGGGAATTCCGGTTCCATTTCTGCAGGATCTGGGAGTTATGACGGCGGAGGGAAAGATCGTCCGTACGAAATTCGACAAATTCCGACAGATCAACCGGTTTCTGGAGTTTATCCAGGACGTTCTGCCTAAGCTTCCCAGAGAGCGGGAGATCCGGATCCTGGATTTTGGCTGCGGGAAGTCCTATCTTACATTTGCCATGTATTATTATCTCCACGAACTGCAGGGACTGGACGTGCGGATCCTGGGGCTGGACCTGAAGGAGGACGTGATCCGCGCCTGCAATCAGTTAAGCCAGAGATACGGCTATGAGAAGCTGCGGTTCCTGGAAGGGAATATCGCTGATTATACCGGGGCCGACGAGGTGGATATGGTAGTCACTCTCCACGCCTGCGATACGGCCACTGATTTCGCGCTTGCCAAGGCTGTGGGCTGGAAGGCCAAGGTGATCCTGTCGGTTCCCTGCTGCCAGCATGAACTGAACGGGCAGATGGAAAATGAACTGCTCCGGCCGATCCTTCAGTATGGGCTTATCAAAGAGCGGCTGGCCGCGCTTGTGACCGATGGCTTGCGGGCTCAGTATCTGGAGCGGGAAGGCTATGACGTTCAGGTGCTGGAATTTATCGACATGGAGCACACGCCCAAGAATATCCTGCTGCGGGCGGTCCGCACCGGCAGGAAAGGAGAGAATGGCGC
>NZ_DBGCJQ010000127.1:0-15516 GCF_048354975.1 Massilistercora timonensis
GGCGACTGCCTAACATGAAAAGTGTAAGACTAAATGCCATATATAGGGAAGTGGAAATGAGTGAAAGACTAAAATCTACTTTGCCACCTTCAAAGTGGAAATAAACTTTTCACTTCAGCCTTTTTCCATTCTTTTAATTATACCAAAAATTTCGACTTGGTTTTTTCCCAATATATGTATATAATAATAAGATAGGATTTTAGTATCAGCCTAGCTTATAAGAAAAGGAAGAAAAGGGGAGAATCATCGATGTATCATATTCAGTTTGACAAACCCATACATGTACATTTTATCGGGATCGGCGGGATCAGCATGAGCGGTCTGGCCCAGATCCTTCTCAAGGAACATTTCACCGTATCCGGCTCCGACAATAAGGAGACGCCTCTCACCAGGCAGCTGGAAGAGAAGGGCGCCCGGATCTTCTACGGGCAGAAAGCCTCCAACATCATAGAGGGCATCGACGTGGTTGTCTACACTGCTGCCATCCATGAGGATAATGAGGAGTACCAGGCAGCCGTGCAAAAAGGACTTCCCCTCTTAAGCCGGGCGGAGCTTCTGGGACAGCTGATGGCCAACTACAAGATCCCCATCGCCGTAGCCGGCACCCACGGAAAGACCACCACAACCTCCATGCTTTCCCAGATCCTGCTGGCAGGCGACCTGGACCCCACCATCTCCGTGGGCGGGATCCTTCCTTCCATCGGAGGAAATATCCGGGTGGGCGATTCCGACTTATTTGTGACGGAGGCCTGTGAATATACCAACAGCTTCCTTCACTTCCTGCCCAAGATCAGCATTATCTTAAATATTGACGCTGACCACCTGGATTTCTTCAAGGATCTTGACGATATCCGTTCCTCCTTCCGCAGGTTTGCCCAGCTGCTGCCTTCCGACGGCGCGCTGATCATCAACGGGAACATCCCGGACCTTGAAGGATTTACAGAAGGGCTTCCCTGCCAGGTCATCTCTTACGGCATGGACAGCTCCTTTGACTACGCCGCCGTCAACCTCTCCTACGGGACTGACGGGGCAGTGTCTTTTGACTTTATAAAGGAAGGCATCTTTGTGGACCGGATCAGTCTCTCCGTCAACGGGGAGCACAATGTCCAGAACGCGCTGGCCTCCCTTGCCGTGGCAGATCTTTTGCATCTGCCCCTGGAGATCTCCAAGCAGGGACTCCGTGACTTTAAGGGCACAGACCGGCGATTCCAGCACAAAGGGGAATTCCAGGGCGTGACGGTGATCGACGACTACGCCCATCATCCCACAGAGATAAAAGCCACCCTGGAAGCAGCCGCACATTATCCCCACGGACAGCTCTGGTGTGTCTTCCAGCCTCACACCTATACCAGGACCAAGGCACTGTTCCCGGAATTCGTGGAGGCCCTCTCCCTTGCGGACCACGTGATCCTGGCCGACATCTACGCCGCCCGGGAGGTCAACACGCTGGGCATCTCCTCGGAGGATCTGGCCAATGCCCTCCGGGAGAAGGGGACCGATGTTTATTACTTCCCCTCCTTTGAGGAGATTGAAGATTTCTGCCGGACCAACTGCCGGGAAGGGGACCTGTTGATAACTATGGGCGCCGGAAACGTTGTAAATATTGGAGAAGCTCTTCTGGACCAGTAGTTTTCCACATTTTCCACAGAATTTTATCCACAAAAAAGCCGTTTTTTTGCTCAAAAATTTCTTTTTTGCCTGACTGACCGGTGCTATAATATCCCTACGAGACACCAGATCCCCATGGGGATCAGACAGTTATGGAAGGAATGTACACCATGAGGAAATTAACGCTTACCAACCACGCGCAGAGCAATACCACTGTGCTGGAGAATGAATTTATCGACAATTATATGGCCAAAGCCAACGGCGAATATGTAAAGGTGTACCTTCTTCTGCTCCGTCATCTGACCGAGCCCTCCGGCACCCTCACCGTCTCCAGGATCGCAGATCTTCTGGAGATCACGGAAAAAGATGTGGTCCGGGCTTTGAATTACTGGAAGAAGCAGGGTCTTTTGGAATACGAGTCCGCTCCTGAGAGCGGACCCGCTTCGTCTTCTCTGCCTTCGGATGTTCCGGACATCCGGCAGTACCGTAGCCGCAAGGAGTTCAAAGAGCTTCTGTTTGTGGCCGAGCAGTATCTGGGCAAGACTCTTTCCGCCACAGACATTGAGGCCATCACCTATTTCTATGAGACCCTTCACATGTCTGCGGACCTGATCGAATATCTCATCGAATACTGTGTGGAAAACGGCCACAAGAGCATCCATTATATCCAGAAAGTGGCCCTCTCCTGGCATGAGCAGGAATTCCACACCGTAGAGGAGGCCAAGGCAGGCACCCAGGCCTACAACCGCAACTGCTACTCCGTGCTGAACGCCTACGGCATCAAAGGCCGCTCCCCTGCCGCTTCCGAGATCGCCTATATCCGGAAGTGGAACGAGGAATACGGCTTTGCCCTGGAGATCATCCTGGAGGCCTGCGCCCGGACCATGAACAAGATCCACCAGCCCAGCTTTGAGTACACCGACTCGATCTTAAAAAGCTGGCTGGCCCAGAACGTCCACAGCCTGAAGGATGTGGAAGCCCTGGACACGGCCTACTATAAAGAGAAGGAACGCAAAAAACGGCCTGCGGCCAAAGCTTCCTCCAATAAATTCAATAATTTCGACAGCCGTTCCTACGATATGAACGATCTGGAACGGAAACTGGTCCAGCAATAACTATTGTAAGGAGATTTTTATGGCTCTTTCCAATTCTCAATACGATTTACTTATGCGTATCTATGAACAGCGGCAGCTGGAAGACGAGCAGCGGCTTCGCCGGCAGCGCCAGGAAGCCTACAAGCGCATCCCGGCCCTTCAACAGACGGAGGAAGAGATCTCTTCTGTCAGCGTGGCCAAGGCAAAGAACCTTCTGGACGGGGACGAAACCGCCCTTGCTTCTGCTAAAGAGACGCTGGCCGGGCTTTTCGCCCGCAAGAGGCAGCTTCTTCTTGACGCAGGGTTCCCGGAAGATTACCTGGAACCTCACTATACCTGCCCCGACTGCCGGGACACCGGCTACATCGGCACAGAGAAGTGCCACTGCTTCAAGAAGGCTATTATCGACCTGCTCTATCAGCAGTCCAACCTGCAGGGGATCCTGGAAGAGGAGAATTTTTCCACCTTCCGCCTGGAATATTACTCCAGCAACCACATTGACCCGCTGACGGGCCGCTCTTCCCTGGAGGCAGTAAAGACGGCGCTGAAAACCTGCCGCTCCTTCGTGGACAACTTCTCCAGTGAATTTCACAATCTTCTGTTATACGGCGACACCGGGGTAGGGAAGACCTTTCTCTCCCACTGCATCGCCAAAGAACTGATCGACGCATCCTACTCGGTCATTTACTTTTCCGCCGTCCAGCTCTTTGAGCATTTCGCGGAAAACACCTTTGGCGGGAAGCGGGAGGAACATTCCGACGGGCTTGCCCCCATCTATGAATGTGATCTTCTGATCATTGACGACCTGGGCACGGAGCTTACCAACGCATTTACCGCGTCCCAGCTTTTCGCCTGTATCAACGAGCGGATCCTGCGCCGGAAGGCAACCATCATTTCCACCAACCTGGCGCTTGACGATATCAAATCCATATACTCGGAGCGGATCTTCTCCCGGCTCAGCAGCTCCTACACCATGCTGCGGCTCACCGGGGACGATATCCGGATCCAGAAAAAACTATTAAACCTTGGAGGTACAAAAGATGTTACGTCGTAATGAACGCAACCTGGACAATATCCCTGTAGGAGCCCTTGGCATTGTAGCCCTGGACGGCATCCAGGAGATGGGAGACAAGGTAAACGATTATATCGTAAAATGGCGCAGGGAGGAAGGACATGCCCACAAGGACGACGTGGCATTCAGCGGCTATGAGCGGGACAACTACCTGATCAACGCCAAAGTGCCCCGTTTTGGTTCCGGCGAAGCCAAGGGGATCCTGGGAGAATCCGTCCGCGGCAAGGACATCTACATTATGGTGGATGTGTGCAACTACAGCCTGACCTACTCCCTGACAGGAAACATCAACCGCATGTCCCCGGACGACCACTTCCAGAACCTGAAGCGGGTGATCGCGGCAGTAGGAGGAAAGGCCCGCCGGATCAACGTGATCATGCCCTTCCTGTACGAAAGCCGCCAGCACAAGAGAAGCCGCCGGGAATCCCTGGACTGTGCCCTCGCCCTGCAGGAACTGGTGCGGATGGGCGTGGACAATATCATCACCTTTGACGCCCACGATCCCAGAGTCCAGAACGCCATCCCCTTAAGTGGATTTGAGACCATCCGTCCCACCTATCAGTTTGTAAAGGGACTTCTGCTCACCTATAACGATCTTCAGATCGACAGCGACCACATGATGGCCATCAGCCCGGACGAGGGCGCCACCGAGCGCGCGGTCTATCTGGCCAACATCCTGAACCTGGATATGGGTATGTTCTATAAACGGCGGGATTACACCCGGGTAGTCAACGGACGGAACCCTATTGTGGCCCACGAGTTCCTGGGCTCCTCCGTGGAGGGCAAGGACGTGATCATCCTGGACGACATGATCTCCTCCGGAGACAGTATCCTGGACGTGGCCCGGCAGTTAAAACGGCGGAACGCCCGCCGGATCTTCGCGGCAGCCACCTTCGGACTTTTCACCAACGGTCTGGAGAAGTTCGATCAGGCCTACGAGGAAGGGATCATCGACGCCATCCTCACCACCAACCTGATCTATCAGACGCCGGAACTTCTGGCCCGGCCCTATTATGTGAACTGCGATATGAGCAAATACATGGCTCTTTTGATCGACACTCTGAACCATGACGGCTCCATCAGCAGCATTCTGGATCCCCATGAGCGGATCCTGGCCGCGGTAGAAAATTACAAAAAGGGAGAAATCGATTCGGAGGTCTAAAAGACCTCCTCTCTTTTTCTCCCTTTTCAGATCTTTTGTCTCTTATAGGGGATCCCCAGTTCCCCAAGGATCTCCTCCTCCCGCTTCTGGCAGGTAAAAAGAAGAACCTGCCGCCGGTTTGCGGCCAGCCACTTCAGAGTATTCCCAAGCCTGGCCTCGTCATAGTAGGCAAAGGTATCGTCCAGGATCACCGGATATTCCTCCTCATAGAGCAATTCCCCCGCCGCCATCCTAAGAGCGAAGTAGATCTGCTCGATGGTGCCCCTGCTGAGGCGGTCGATCCCCACTTTCCTTCCGTCCTCCATAAGCACGCTCATCTTCAGCGGTTCCTCCACCACCAGACGAGTATATTTCCCCCCGGTGATCTCCCTCATGATCTGGGACACCCGCACATCCAGGTCGTCCTCCATCTTATCCTGCTGAAGCCGGGACACCTGGTTCAGCTTCTCCGCAGCCAGAAGGACAGCTTCCCGCTTCCGGTCCAGCTCCTTCTCCTCCTGCCCTACTTCTTCCAATTCTTCCAGACATTCCTTCAGATTCTCATACTGGACTTCTTTATCCTTACGCTCCGACTCCAGATGCTCCCGCTTCCACAGCAGCCGCTCCAGAGGTTCCTTCTCCTCCCTGGGGGTGATCTCTTCCAGGATCTTCTCCGGTTCCGTCTTCTCCTGGCGCTTCCCTACTTTCATCCGGTTCCACACATAGATCCCGCAGCACAGGGACAGGACAATGGCCACCAGAAAGTTCCAGGGACGATGGATCAGCACGAAAGAACCTGCCACGATCAGGAAGAACAACAGGATCTCTACCGGATGGATCCTCCACTTGGGCGGCCGGATCTCATCCAGCACCCGCTTCTTCTCCGGCTCTTCTTCCCGGGCCCTCTCCCGCCGAAGGTGGATCTCCTCCTCCAGCGCCTCTTCTTCCTCCACAAGCCCGTGGATCTCCCGCCATACATAGGAGGCCTCCTGCTCGATCCGTTCTCTTCTTCTCTGCCGCTTGCCCGCCAGCTCTTTGCGCTCCCGGTCCACCTCTTTGCGCCGCTCCTCCAGATGAGCAAGAGCCGCCGGCAGATCAAGGTCGCTTGATCCCGCCGCGTAATAATTCACCGCGAAGCTTTTCAGCTGCTCGGCCAAGGGCTGGCCCGGCTGGGCTTTCAGCTGGCCGATGGAGATGGTGTTCTCATATCCCGCTGCGTCCATTCCCCCCAGCAGCACGCATAGATCTCCCTGTTCCATGGAAAGTTCCTCTCCATCCTCCTCGCAGATCAACTCCGCCTTCCGGGTATATTTGTCAAAATTCCGGTGGATCCAGAAATGTTTCCCCCCGCTTTCAAACTGCAGGGACCCGGCGTAAGAAGACGGGTTCTCCCAGGGTTCGTACCGGCTGAAAGCATCGTTTGCCGACGCCCGTCCCCGCCCTCTTTCCATACCAAAAAGCATGCCTTTTAGAAAGGAATGAACGGTGGATTTCCCCGATTCATTTTCCCCGTAAAAAAGCTGGACGCCCTCAGACAGATCAAAGTCCCGGTCCGCCAGCTTTCCGAAATTTTTTATCTTAATCCTGCAAATCTTCATATCAGTCTCTTCTTGTCTCCATCAGCGCCTGCACGCCCTCGCACAGGGCCATATACTCCGTGGTCTCCTCCCCGGCTCCCTGGAACTCCCGGATAAACGCCCCCAGGATATTTTCCCGGTTGGTCTCTTCCAGCTTCCCGAAATCATAGGCCGGACGGGTCCCGTCTGTTAGTTCCACCAGATTTCCATAGACGTCGAAACCACTTAAGTCAAACAGCACCTCCGGATCCCGGAAGCCCACAAGGCGGGCCTTATACATATGTTCCTTTCCCAGCTCCCCGATCCGCGACCGGAGCAGTTCTTTCACCTGATATCCGGTCATCTCCCGGGTCACTCTTATCTCCAGCGGCCGGTACTCTCTTGCCGCCGCCGGCACAAACCGGATCTGACACCCCCGGTCCGTAAGCTCCCCGGCAATATATCCGTGAGGACCCATGTCATTTTTGTCAATGGGCTCCAGGGCCCCGCTGTAGGCCGCCTTCCCCGGGATCACCTCCTGAGGCTTATGGATATGGCCCAGGGCCACATAGTCATACCCAAGACTGGAAAGTTCTTTTCCATCTATGGGCATATGCTTCTCGTCCCCGCCGTGGAGCATCAGGATCTCGTGTTTCTGCCGCCCGGGCGCTCCCATTCCCTCATAGGGCCGGCCGGTGATCTCCCGGGAATGATAGCTCATGCCGTACACCGCCGTGCTAAGCTTTGGCAATTCCAGGCATTCCAGTTCCTCGCTCAGAAGGGGATGGATATTGGCCGCCCAGGAAAAGCTCCGGTAATAGGAGCCCGGCTTCAGATAGTCGTGGTTGCCGATGATCAGCGCCACCTGGGTCTTCCTCATCCGCCCCAGGCAGGCGTTCACTTCTTTTAACTCCCGCAAAAGGGGCTGTCTGTGGAACAGGTCCCCGGCGATAAGAAGCAGGTCCGTCCCTTCTTCCTCACAGATCCCGCAGATCCTCTCCAGGCTGTTCCAGATCTCTCTTGGCCGGCTTTTGCTGTACGCGCTTCCTGCGTCCGGCTCTGCCCCCAAATGTATGTCTGCGATGTGGATGAATCTCATCTTGTTCTCCTTCTTCTGGTTTCTCTTCACTCTTCGACGGCAGGGTCACGATAAACTGAGTCCTTATATCGTCGCTCCTTGCCTGGACGCTTCCCCCGTGCAGTTCCACGATCTCCTTGGCAATGGCCAGGCCCAGCCCCGCGCCGCCGGTGCCACTGGATCTGGAACCGTCCACCCGGTAGAATTTCTCAAAGATGGTCTGGAGCATGGCCCCAGGGATCTTGTCCCCCTGATTGATAAACGCGATCTCAATGTCTCCGCCCTTCTTCCGGGCCCGGATCTGGATCACCGTGTTTTCATAACAGTAGGCCACCGCATTTCGCAGGATATTGTCAAACACCCGGGCAAGCTTGTCCGGATCTCCGTAAACCTCCAGGTTCTCTTCCACTTCCACCTCGCAGCGAAGCCGTTTCTCCTGGAGAACGCCGTAGAGCTCGTCCGCCAGCTGCTCCAGCATCATGGACAGATTGATCTCCACCGGCTCCAGCTCGATATTCTGAAGATTATAACGGGTGATGTCAAAGAACTCATTGATCAGCTCTCCCAGGCGGACGGATTTCTCAAAGGCAATGTGGATGTATTTCTCCCGCTCCGCCGGATCCATCTCCGGGTGGTTGTCCAGCATGCTCAAGTAAGCCACGATGGAAGTAAGGGGTGTCTTCAGGTCGTGGGCCAGAAAAAGGACCAGATCGTTCTTCTTCTTCTCCCCTTCCTCCGACTCCAGCTCCTGGCGCTTCAGCGTGGCTTTGATCTCGTTGAGCCGGATCTCGATGGGCTTGAGCTCCGTGATCAGATGGATGGGCTCCGTGGAATCCGACACGATATTCTCGATGCCGTCTCCCACCTGGTCCAGATAGCGGGTCATCTTGGACAGCGCCACATAGAAGAACAAGGCAAACAGGAGCAAAAAGCCTACGATCATAAAGAAGATCTTGTTGTCGCCGATCAGGCGCCAGTACAGATCGATCGCTCTTTGCTCCTCCACATCAAAATCCGTCAGCACCTTCACGAAGATCCGGCCAAAGCTTTCGTTGTAGACTCCGTCGATCACATAGTTTAAGATCACGCCTCCCACAAGTACAGTGACCGCGGTGACCAGCACCGTCTGGAGAAGAATGCTGAATTTTAATTTCCGGTAATTATTCTTCAACCTTATATCCCACTCCCCACACCGTCTTGATGAAATCCGATTTTCCGGTAGGTCCGTTCATTTTCTCGCGCAGATGCCGGATGTGCACCATTACCGTGTTGTTGCTGTTTTTATAATATTTCTCATGCCATACCTTCTCGAACAGCTCCTCGGAGCTGATCACCTTGCCCCGGTTCTCGCACAAAAGCCAGAGGATGTCAAACTCGATGGGGGTCAGGGTCAGGGGAACCTCATTGTAAATGCACTCGTGGGAAGTCCGGTCCAGGACCAGCCCTCCGAAATCGATCACGTCCCCGGTATCCCTGCCGCCGTCGTTGTACTGGGTGTACCTGCGGATCTGGGCCTTCACTCTTGCCACCAGCTCCAGCGGGTTAAAGGGCTTGGGAATATAGTCGTCCGCCCCCAGGGTAAGGCCGGTGATCTTGTCCATGTACTCCGTCTTCGCCGTCAGCATGATCACCGGGAAGGTGTATTTCTCCCGGATCTGCTTAAGGATCTGGAACCCGTCCACATCCGGCAGCATAATGTCCAGGATCGCCAGGTCCACCTTGGTGCTCTTCAGGAAATCCAGCGCCTCCTGACCGGTATAAAACTTGAACACATTATACTGGTCGTTCTGGAGGTAGAGTTCGATCACATCCGCGATTTCCTTCTCATCGTCTACTACTAAAATGTTCATACAAAAACCCTCCTGTCGGTTTTCCCCCCTGAACACTTTCTATAATTCGCAGTTGTTTACCGTTCTCGGGAACGGCAGTACGTCCCGGATATTGGTCATTCCTGTCAGATACATAATGCAGCGCTCAAAGCCAAGGCCGAATCCTGCGTGCCGGGTGGAACCGTATTTGCGCAGGTCCATGTAGAACTGGTAGTCTTCCTCTTTCATCCCCAGCTCCTCGATCCGGGCTTTCAGCTTGTCGTAGTCGTCCTCCCTCTGGCTTCCGCCGATGATCTCTCCGATCCCCGGAACCAGACAGTCTACTGCCGCCACGGTCTTGCCGTCCGGGTTTGCCTTCATGTAGAAGGCCTTGATCTCCTTGGGATAGTCGGTGACAAACACCGGGCGCTTGAAGATCTGCTCCGTCAGGTACCGCTCATGTTCGGTCTGCAGGTCGGTGCCCCAGGATACCTTGTATTCAAAATTGTCGTTGTTTTTCTCCAGAAGCTCGATAGCCTCGGTGTAGGTCACTCTGGCAAACTCAGAGGACACCACGTTGTGAAGCCGCTCCAGAAGCCCCTTGTCCACGAAGGAGTTGAAGAAGTTCATCTCTTCCGGCGCCGCTTCCAGCACATAGTTGATCACGTATTTCAGCATAGACTCCGCCAGATCCATATCATCCTCCAGATCTGCGAAGGCGATCTCCGGCTCGATCATCCAGAACTCCGCCGCATGCCGGGTGGTGTTGGAGTTCTCCGCTCGGAAGGTGGGCCCGAAGGTATAGATGTTGCGGAAAGCCTGGGCATAGGTCTCGCCGTTTAACTGGCCGCTTACCGTAAGGCTGGTCTCCTTCCCGAAGAAATCCTGGGAGTAGTCCACATGGCCCTCTTTATCTTTGGGCACATTTTCCAGATCCAGAGTAGTCACCCGGAACATCTCTCCCGCCCCCTCACAGTCACTTCCGGTGATGATGGGGGTGTGCACGTACACAAAATCCCGCTCCTGAAAGAACTTGTGGATGGCGTAAGCTGTCAGGGACCGCACCCGGAACACGGCCTGGAAGGTGTTGGTCCGGGGCCGCAGATGGGCGATGGTCCGCAGATACTCGAAGCTGTGGCGCTTCTTCTGCAGCGGGTACTCCGGCGCGGAGGCTCCTTCCACCTCCACGGTGTCCGCCTGGATCTCAAAAGGCTGCTTGGCCTGGGGCGTGGCTACCAGGGTTCCCGTGACAATGATGGCCGCTCCCACGTTCAGTCTGGAGATCTCTTCGAAATTCTCCATGGTGTCGTGATAAACCACCTGCAGCGGCTCAAAAAAGGTTCCGTCATTGACCACGATAAAGCCAAAGCTCTTGGAATCCCGGATGCTGCGCACCCAGCCGCCCACAGTGACTTTCTGGTCCAGATAGGCTTCTCTGTTCTTATATAAATCTCTGATCCGTGTAAGTTTCATCTCTGTTCTTCTGCTCCTTTTCTTTTCTCTTGGCAAATGCTTTCGGTTATTATATCACATCAGCTGCATTTTTGAAAGGCTGACCGCCTCTTAGGTACAGTGCCGGAAAGACCGGTCGGTGATGATCCTGGCGAAGATCAGTCCCAGCGGCAGCGACAGGATGATGAGAAGGGCGGAAGCCAGCCAGGAAGCCGACGGGGTCAGGGACATTTCTCCCAGGTTGTATACCCCCCGGTAGAGGTAAAGTCCCGGCACCATGATCACAATAGACGGCACGGTGATGGAGATCCTTGGATACCCCAGCTTCTTCGTAAGAAGGGAAGCGATCAGGCCGGCTGCAAGGGATCCCAGGAATGCCGCCGCCGAGGGCGGAAGGGCCGTAAGATCCACCAGCTCCAGCCGCAGGGTGTTGGCCACCGCGCCGATCAGCCCCGCCGTCACCGCCATGGGCAGCGGGCTGTTGAACATGATGGAGAACCCGAAGACCCCGCAGAAGCTGGCCAGCAGCCGCAGAGCAAACAGAAGGCCAGCTGGCAGCGACAGCGCCACGAACTCTTCCGGCTTCAGATTCAGGGCCAGCGCCAGGATCCAGGCCGTGACCGTGGCCACCACAATGATCATCAGCGCATACACCAGCCGCTCGATACCGGAGCGCATGTCCAGCTTCGCCAGGTCGATGCCGCTGGTGATAAAGGGAAATCCCGGGATGATAAACAACATGGCGCAGATATACCCTGCCTCGTGCTGCACAGAGAGGGAGAAAACCGCCTCCGCAGCCCGCAGGGAAAGGGTGTAGGCCAGGCAGGCCAGGGCCACTGAGGAAACGATACACAGGAAAAGGGTATAGTGCTTCCTCAGCAGTTTACAGCGCAGATAATTTCCCACGCCCGCGCCGATGAAGGCGCAGAGGATCTCGATGATCCCCCCTCCCAGGAGGAAGGTAAACGCGCCGCAGGCCAGGGCGGAAGCCAGCCCCAGCTGCGCCGGAGTGTACTGGTTCCCGATCCGGTCGATCTCATCCAGATGGGAGTGAAGCTGATCCGTGGTCATCGCGCCCGCCTTCTGGTCAAACTCCTTCACAAACCGTTCCAGCCGGTCCAGCTTGCAGGTGTTGACCCCGGTATTATTAAGACTCAGGGAATGGGAGAAAGACCGATCTCCGTCAAAACAGCTGTAGTCGATGGACATCAGTCCGATATTGGCCGTACAGGTAAGACCCAGCTTCTGCGCCACCGTGTTCATGGCGCTTCTCACCCGCCAGGCCCCAGTCCCGCAGCCCAGCAGCATAAGCCCGATCCTCCCCACCAGCGTGGATTTCTCGATCATGCTGGCCTCAGTGACCGGGGCGTCCGGCGTCCGGTCTGCGTAGTCGTGCCAGTAGATATCCATATGATTGGGGGTGATTTTCTCTTGTGTCATTCTGCACCTCGCATAGTTCCTTGATTTTCTAGTACCAGTATAGTGGAAAACCGGGAAAAGTCAAGCTTTCCGCTTGACGGAGCAGGCGTTCTCATGCTATACTGAACCCCGTTGCAGACCTGTCTAAAACCAAGGTCTTATAGGGTCTGCCGGCGGTCACCGCCGTAAAATGTGCCGAGTGTTCGAGACCTTCCACTCGTAAAACAAAACTAAAGGAGAAACAAAATGAGAAATCAAAGAATTACCTTCATGACCCAGGCCGCCATGATCGCGGCCGTCTATGTGGTGCTGACGTATGTCTTCGCGCCCTTTTCTTTCGGAGAAGTGCAGGTCCGCCTGGCGGAAGCCCTGACCATCCTCCCCTTATTCACCCCCGCTGCCGTCCCCGGCCTGTTTATCGGATGCCTGATCGGAAATATCTTAGGCGGAGCGATCCTGCCGGACATCCTGTGCGGAAGTCTTGCCACTCTGATCGGCGCTGTCTTTACGTATCTTCTGCGGGACAAAAGCCCACTGGTCGCGCCGCTGCCGCCGATCCTGGCCAACACAATGATCGTCCCGCTGGTCCTTCGCTATGGATACGGCGTGGCGCTTCCCATCCCCTTCCTTATGCTCACCATCGGGATCGGGGAGATCCTCTCCTGCGGAGCGCTGGGATTGGTGCTGTATTACGCACTGAGGCAACGCGGTTTTCAAAAAGGGACAGGGTATTTTTAATCTGGGACGTGGTATTTTTAAAAATACCACGTCCCCAATTAATTTACGCCGCGTATGTGTGCCCGCTCCCGGCGGTCATTTTATCGATCTCTTTGCAGGATGCGCTGCGGCGTTCGCCGCTTTCTCCGTCAATGTAAGTTACCACATCATTCCGATATCCCACCAGGATCATTCCTTCTTGTGCATTCTTCATGGCGATCACGGGACGGCCCTGATTGATGATATACAGAAGATCTTCGCAGCTGCAGCCGGTCAGATCCTGCGCCTGTCCATCCCGGATTTCTTCTATGATCTCCATCGGCGCCGTTCCTGCGGCCAGCTGACTCTGGATCTTGTGGATCTGTTCTTCTTTCCCTTTTATGGTATATCTAAGATCCCGGTTTCCGCTCTCCCAGAGGTAAGACTGATCTGCTGCCACCGCTACGCCTTCACACTCTTTCGCCATACGGACGGCCTCTCCGGCTTTCTCGCAGATCCTCTGCAGACGTCCGTAACCGTAGACATAACATTTCCCGGTGGTCTCCATCCCGTCAAAAGAGATCGCCGCCGGATGTTCTGCCTGCACCTGCCTTGGCTTCAGCAGTTTCGGATTCTTATCGCTGATCCCGTCGCTGTAAGTAAGTCGCATCTGGGTCCCTTTAAAATCCGTAAAATAAGACTCCAGGACTATGTTGCTTTCCTTTTGTTCTACATTATTTGTGATATAGTCTTCGGAGATTCCTGTATAAATGTTTCCGCTTTTTTTCGCTCTCTCCAGAGTGATCATATTTTCGTCGATCTGCGCTCCCAGGATATAGGTCTTTTCCTGCTCATAGGTCTTGATAATCTGCTCTTTCCCATCCTGGATCTCCACTTTATACATGGGCTCCACCGTCTCGCCGGAAACGGTCTGGCCTACATCCTCTTCCCGGACAGCCCCATATACGAAATCATTTTTTATAAATCCAAGCGGGCGGATACTCTCTCCCTCTGCACTCTCCATCGTCCGCTCTCCTCCGGTGGCCAGATTCCGGACAACAATATTTCCCTCTGCCTGATACGCCATCATATGCCCGTCTTCAGAGACCACGTACCGGTCTTCCGTCAGTTCTTCCGCCAGCACAGTCTGGTCTCCCTTCTCCACATCGATCTCATAAAGCGTCTGATCCGCCAGCACATAGAGCCGGTCCTCGTCCACGCTGTAATAGACCAGCCGCCCCAACTCGCCGATCACTGTTCCCCAGGACTTATCCGTAGAAATGAAAAGCTTTTCCTCCACAGAGCTGGTGGCAATATCATAATAATAGATAGCAACTCCTACTTCCCCTTCATGAGGGCCCCGGTTCATATAACCATATACCGCAAAGGTCAGATCTCCTTCTTTGTCTCCCTGGATCAGACGGATCTCATGCTGAGCGGTATTATTTCGCTCATCTGTGTTCTCTGCAGACCGGAAGCTGAACACCTGGGAGATCTCATCCGTATTCCGGTTGTAATTCCACACTTCCCCGGCCTGGATAAAAGAGACAATGGTTCCGTCCCCATTGATCACATACGGCACATCCGCCTCCCCGATCCCAAGGAGAAGTCCCTTTGCGCTCAACACCTGCCTTGTGGGATCGAAGATCTGAGCCATTCTCCTGTCATAGTCCAGAAGATAGGTGTGGTCCCGTTCTTTGTCATAGCGGACCCGGAAGAACTCCGTGACTTTATACAAGTCGTCCTCATTTTCCTCCCCCCGGCAGCGCACCATATACTCTGCCTGCACGCAGGAATAATTTCCCCGCATTTCCTTGATGCTCCAGCGCTCGCCACCTTCCACCTGAGGGTTAAGCTCTCCCCAGGTCACGTGATCGTAATCAGAATGGATGGTCACATGGGAAAATGTGGTGTTGTCCCCCTCGTCGTTAGGTTCGATGGCTGTGCTGATCGCAGCCCCTTCCCCGCCGTTCAGCGCCGCCTCGTGAAAGTTCTGCACATACTCCAGACACTGGGAGACATACTTATCCCCCGCAGAGGCGATCCGGGTATAATAGAAAATGTCTTTCTCTCCCTCCAAATGCAGGATCACCTGAAGCACCCGCTCCTGATCCAGCACCTCTTTCCGGGCAAGATCCAGCATCTGCGTCTCGCCGGGTTTGCGCACTTTCCCCTCCAGAAGGACTTCCTGCCCGTCCAGAGAAAGGACCTTGTAATCCACGCTGGTAACCGTATTCTCATAAGCCTGGATGTCCATTTCTACTCCCTGGTTCCCCACCGGCGTGATGGTGTCCCGGATAGAGGGAATGTCCATCTCCTTTGCATAGCCCGGCACACTGTTGAAGGCATACCCGTCATAGGAAAAAGAGATCTGCGGATAAGTGGCAGCCCCCATATCCGCAGTCATACTGTCATTTCCATTGTTGGTAAGGTAACTGAAAAAAAACACTGCAACCAGAAAGACCCCGGTCAGGATCCCTCCGTTGATCAGCCGCTTTTTCCACTGTTTTCTTATCATCATTGCAAATCCCCTTTATGATCCAGAAGTTTCCCCAGTGTGGGAGAAACATGAAAGAATTCTTCGCAGGCCTG
>NZ_DBGCJQ010000128.1:0-10754 GCF_048354975.1 Massilistercora timonensis
GGGGGATATCAATGGAGATGAGGAAATTGATATTTTTGATCTGACTTTATGTATGAATCATATTGTTGAAAAGAAACTGTTAGAAGGTATTGAGCTAGAGGCGGCAGATGTAAATAAAGACGAAGAGGTTGATATTTTTGATTTAACAAGGATTATGAACTATATTTGTGAAAAGATAGATACTATCTAAAAAGGGACAGGGTATTTTCAATCTGGGACGTGGTATTTTTAAAAATACCACGTCCCCGGTTGACGTTTCAATTGATATTTCTTATAATCAATCCATCACAATTTCTTTATTCTCATTTCACGGCCATTCGGCCAGAGAATTCCAGAGTTGTTTATCAATTACAGACCGCAGAAAAAGAACTTGGTAAACTGTACTGATTTCTCTCTAATCCTTGTTATTCCCCCTGTCTCCCGGTATAATCAGAGTAAGAGATGACAGATGAATGAGGGGGTTTTCTATGCTTCTTTTCTGTGGTGAGAAAGGAGCGCGTGTATGAAAGAAACGTCGTCATTTATCATGGAACCTAAAGTAGACTTTTGCTTTAAGGAGTTATTGCGTGACCCGCTGGTGAGACAGGGGTTTATCGCAGCAGTGCTGGAAGTGCCGCCGGAGGAGATTGTCCGCACAGAACTTCTGCCCACTTATCTGTGGAAGAAGCGGAAAAAGGAGAAGCAGGGAATCCTGGATGTGCGTGTCCTGATCAACGGGATGGACGAGATGGATGTAGAGATCCAGGTGGAGGCCTTCCGGGAGTGGCCGGAACGTTCGGTTTTTTACCTGGGCAGGATGTTCACAGAGAACCTGCGGGAGGGAGAAGATTACGGAAAACTGCGCAAGTGTATCCACGTGGGGATCCTGGATTTTATCCTGTTTCCGGAAGATAAGGAATATTATTCCAGATTTCATATCTGGGAGGACAGAAGGAGAAGGAAATATACAGATAAGCTGGAGGTACATATCATAGAATTGCCTAAGCTTGTAAGAAGGAATTATCCGGATTCAGAACTTCTGAACTGGGCCCGGTTCCTCAATGGGAAAGGGAAGGAGGAATTGCAGATGATAGGGAAGGTGAATCGTTACCTGGGGAGAGCTTATGAGGTGCTGCTGGAGATCAGCGGCAGTGAGCGAAAACGTCTGGCTTATGAGGCGCGGAAGAAGGCGACTTTGGATCATAATTATCTGATGCGGACCAATCGGGAGGAAGGATATCGGGAGGGTCATGCGTCTGGATATCAGGAAGGTCATACGTCTGGAGTAACGGAAGGGCTTGCCCTGGCGAAGAATATGCTGCGCCTTTCTTCCGAAGGGAAAAGCGCGCAGGAGATTGCAAAGGAGTTGGGTGTGTCTCCGGAAGAGGTGCGAAAGATCATCGAGTAAAAAGAAGGACAGAAAAAAGGACGAAGGTACAAATCCTTCGTCCTTTTTGAATCACAAAATCTTTTACGCCTCTGCGGTTGCAGCTTCCTCCGGCGCAGCCTCTTCCAGTACGGAAGTACAGTGGGGGCAGCGGGTAGCTTCGATAGCGATCTCGCTCTTGCAGAAGGGGCAGACCTTGGTAGTAGGAACTGCGGCCTCTTCTTCAGCAGCCAGCTTCTTCTTGCCCAGATCCATGACTGTGTTGACAGCCTTAAGGATACAGAAGAGCACGAAGGCCATGATCAGGAAGTTGACAATAGAGGAGAGGAATGCGGACGCGAATCCGGCTACATCCTGAAGGGTGTACATCTTTCCTCCGGTCACCACGTTGAGAACTGGGTTGATAAAGTTATCGGTAAGAGAGGTGACGATGCTGGTGAAAGCGCCGCCGATGATCATACCGATTGCCATGTCCATTACGTTTCCGCGAAGGGCAAATTCCTTGAATTCCGCGATAAATTTCTTCATTTGTGAGATGGTCCTTTCTTGAAAAAATTAATTGACTTTATTTCCAACTCACCTACTATATCACAGAATGTAAAAATGGAAAAGAAAATTACGGATAAAATGTAAACTTTTCCGGATTGGTTTTAATAGTTCCCAAGCTTCCCCAGATACCGGTCGATCTTCCGCAGCCGTTTCTCGATCCCTTTCACCCGGTGGCTGATCACATCCAGCAGGATCTCTGCCGCGAACTGGGGCGCCACCATGGAATTGAAGAAGGTGCTGCTGTCCACCGGGACGGTGATCAGCACGGAGGCATAGGGCGCAAGGAGAGCGCTTGGCTTGTCGGTGATGACAACCACTGCAGCCCCTGCTTCCCTGGCCATCTCCACAACACTCCGGTCCACAGAAGAATACCGGGGGAAGCTGAATACGATCAGACAGTCTTCCCTGGTGATGCTGCAGACGTGGTCAATGGGACTGATGGAACTGGAAGAAGTTGTCTCCACATTTGGCACCATATGCTTCAGATAAAGAAGAAAATAATCGCCAAGGCAGGAATTTCCGCGGCTGGCGACAATGTATTTGCGCCGGGCCCGGATAATAAGATCAGCCGCCTCCTCGAAGGAAGCGCTGGTATTGTTGGCCAGGACCGTCTCCAGGTTCTTGGCGGCATTGTTGACATGGAGCTGGATGTACTCCGTGTTGCCGCTTAACTTGGAAGCCTTGGCGGCCCGCTGGGAAGGGACGGTGATGGAGCTTGAGATACTTAAAACCTTTCCCTGATAGCTTTTCCGCAGCGCTTTCTGGAAATCCATGAAGCCGGAATAGCCCAGGGACCGACTGAAGCGGATCACCGAGGATTCGCTTACTGCCAGCTTCTGGGCGATTTCCGTAGAGGTCATGAAACAGGCCTCGGAGGAGTTGTCCAGGATAAATTCAGCGATGGTCTTCTGAGTCTTGGTCAGATTAGCGTGATGGATCAATTCTCTAAGTTCTTTCATAGCAGAGCGCCTCCACATAAATCAAATCCTGATAGCTTCATTTAACCACGAAAATGAAAAATATGCAAGGGAATTGTAAAGACAATTTAAAGGGAAAACGGTAAATTAAAAGGTTTTGTGAAAAAAATAACTTTTATTGAATAATATACCTCGGTGTGCTACTATAATTTTAGAGACAAATGAATAATATTCTTCATGAAAATAATTTTGTGAAAAATATTGTTCATTTTCTTTCGCAACGAGCGGAAGCGAATCGGTAAAATTTTAGTTAGGAGGTAGAGTTAAGTGAAAGTAGGATGCGTAAAAGAGATTAAGAACAATGAGTTCCGTGTAGGTATGACACCTGACAACGTAAAGGTTTACGCAGGAGCAGGACATGAAGTTTACATTGAGAAAGGTGCAGGACTGGGATCTGGCTTCACCGATGCAGAGTATGAGGCAGCCGGCGCGAAGATGATCGACACAGCCAAGGAAGTATGGGATACCGTTGAGATGATGATCAAAGTTAAAGAGCCTCTTCCGGAGGAATATCCGTTATTCCACGATGGACTGATCCTCTATACATACCTTCACCTGGCAGCTGACAAGCCGCAGACAGACGCGCTTTTGAACGGCAAGGTAAAAGGTGTTGCTTACGAGACACTGTTTGATCCCAGACAGGGCGGACTGCCGCTGCTTGCTCCTATGAGCCAGATCGCAGGTCGTTTAAGTATCCAGGAAGGAGCGAAGTACCTGGAGAAGAGATTCGGCGGCGAGGGCGTTCTGTTAGCAGGTGTTCCGGGAACCCCGAAGGCAAACATCGTAATCCTGGGCGGCGGTAATGTAGGAACCAACGCCTGCAAGATCGCGGTAGGTATGGGAGCAAACGTAACGATCCTGGATATCAGCCTTCCAAGACTGGCTTATCTGGATGACCTGTTTGGCGCGCGTGTGCAGACACTGGTTTCCAACGACGCCAACATTGAGAAATCTGTAAAAGAAGCAGACCTGGTAATCGGTTCTGTACTGATCCCCGGAAAAGCTGCTCCGAAGATCTTCAAGAAGAAATATCTCAAAGAGATGAAACCGGGCGCTGTATTTGTAGACGTTGCTGTTGACCAGGGCGGATGCGGCGAGACCACCAAGGTTACCTATCATGATGACCCGATCTTCATCGAGGACGGTGTTGTTCACTACTGCGTAGGAAATATGCCTGGAGCAGTTCCGAGAACATCCACCATCGCGCTGACCAACGCTACCGTATATTACGGACTGCAGATCGCCAACAAGGGTCTGGAGCAGGCATGCAAGGACAATGAAGTGATCTACTCCGCCATCAATACCTATGACGGCAAACTGACCTGCAAGAACGTTGCGGACAGCTTTGACTGCTACGAATATGTAGACATCAAAACTCTGTGCTAGACATTTCCAAACTTAATTCCTTCAAAGTTGCGAAGGGGGTCTGCGGTGTAAAAACCGCAGGCCCCTTTGCCGTGCAAAAATTTCTTGCGTTCCTATTCCATCTGTGCTAATGTGTATATAACAAAAGAAAAAAGGTGATCGTATGTTAATTGAGATTGATTTTAACAGTGACGAGGCTATCTATGTCCAACTGCAGAACCAGATCATCATGGGGATCGCCACCGCGACCATCCATGAAGGGGATGCGCTGCCCTCGGTGCGGCAGCTGGCGGACAGGGTAGGCATCAATATGCACACGGTGAATAAGGCCTATTCGGTACTGAAGCAGGAAGGATTTATCCAGCTGGACCGCAGGCGGGGCGCGGTGATCGCCATCGACGCCAACAAGGCCCAGGCCATCCTGGAGATGAAAGCCCAGCTTCGTATCCTTCTGGCCAAGGGGAGCTGCAAGAGTATATCCCGGCAGGAGGTCCATGAGCTGGTGGACGAGATTTTTGACGAGTATAGAAAGGGACAGGCAGAATGAATTATACAGAGCAGGCAAGAGAGGCGCTGAGGATCGCGGCCGCTCAGGCGAGGGAGCTTGGCCACCCCTATGTAGGGACGGAGCATCTCCTTCTGGCGCTGCGCAGGGTGTATACCGGCGTGGCCGGACAGATCCTGGCGTCCAATGGAGTGGATGAGGAGAGTATCCTGAAGGTGGTGGATGAACTGGTCTCCCCGGTGGGGGACGTTGTGATAAAAGAGCGGCCCGGGAACAGTCCGCGGCTGGAATATATCTTGGAAGAAAGCCAGGCGGAGGCGGTCCGTTTCCACTCGGAAGAGACGGGGACGGAACACATGCTCCTGGCGCTTTTGCGCGACGTGGACTGCGTGGCCACCCGGATCCTTCTGACCCTGGGGATCAGTCTTCAGAAGCTGGCCCAGGACATTTTCGATGTGATCGGGGCGGACCCGCGGGAATACCAGGAAGAGCTTGGACAGGACGGCCAGAGAAGGAAAGAGGGTGTCCTGGAGCAGTACGGAACTGACCTGACCTGGCAGGCGGAAGAGGGGAAACTGGATCCGGTGATCGGGCGGAAGGAAGAGATTGGCCGTCTGATGCAGATCTTAAGCAGAAGGACGAAGAATAATCCCTGTCTGGTGGGCGAACCGGGCGTTGGAAAGACGGCGGTGATCGAGGGGCTTGCCCAGCAGATCGCCTCAGGCGCCGTGCCGGACAGCATGAAGAATAAGCGGATCCTGACCATGGATCTTGCAGGAATGGTAGCCGGTTCCAAGTACCGCGGGGAATTCGAGGAGCGGATGAAGCGCCTGATCCAGGAAGTGAAGGCTGCGGGAAATGTGATCCTTTTCCTGGATGAAGTCCACACTATCATCGGGGCAGGCGGCGCAGAGGGGGCCATTGACGCTTCCAATATCCTGAAGCCTTCCCTGGCAAGGGGAGAGCTGCAGCTGATCGGCGCCACCACCATCGTGGAATACCGGAAATACATTGAGAAGGACGCGGCCCTGGAGAGGCGGTTCCAGCCGGTTACGGTGGAAGAGCCTGACCGGGAACAGTGTCTGGAGATCCTGAAAGGACTGCGGGGAAAATATGAGGAGCACCATCATGTGACGATCGAGGATGAAGCGCTGAAGGGAGCAGTGGAGCTGGCAGACCGGTATGTGAGCGACCGGTTCCTTCCGGACAAAGCCATCGACGTCCTGGACGAGGCCTGTTCCAGGGTAAGCCTGCGAGGATTTAAAGCCCCGGATTCCATCTATGAACTGGAGGCAGTGATCCAGCGGCTGCAAGGTGAGATGGAGGAGGCGATCCGCCAGGGAGATATGGCCGAGGCAGGCCTTCTGAACCGGGAGAAGGAGGCAGCACAGCAGAAGCTTGAGAAGATCCGGGAGCGGTTCTGGAAGCGGAACACAGGCAAGAAGCTTTGTGTGACAGAAGGAGATATCGCAGACGTGGTCTCTGCGTGGACCAAGATCCCGGTGAGCCGGCTGCAGGAGTCGGAAGGGGAACGTCTCCGGAACCTGGAGCGGACCCTGCACAAGCGGGTGATCGGCCAGGAAGAGGCGGTGTCCGCTGTGGCGAAGGCAGTAAGACGGGGACGGGTGGGATTGAAGGATCCCAGACGCCCCATTGGTTCTTTCCTGTTCCTGGGACCTACCGGCGTGGGGAAGACGGAACTTTCCAAAGCGCTGGCGGAAGCTTTGTTTGGCGATGAGGATTCTATGATTCGGGTAGATATGTCTGAATATATGGAGAAGCACAGTGTGGCCAAGATGATCGGATCCCCTCCGGGCTATGTGGGCCACGACGACGGCGGGCAGCTCAGCGAGCAGGTACGGCGCCATCCTTATTCCGTAGTGCTGTTTGATGAGATCGAGAAAGCCCACCCGGATGTGTTCAATATCCTGCTGCAGGTGCTGGATGATGGCCATATCACTGATTCCCAGGGGCGGAAGGTGAATTTCGCCAACACGGTGATCATCATGACCTCCAACGCGGGGGCGCAGGCCATTATCGATCCCAAGAAGCTGGGCTTCAACGCCCGGGAGGACGCGGCGGATGATTACAAGCGGATGAAGAGCAGCGTGATGAACGAGATCAAACTGATCTTCCGGCCGGAGTTCCTAAACCGGATCGATGAGATCATCGTCTTCCACCCATTGGGTAAAGACGAGATGAAGCGGATCGTAGGCCTGATGTGCCGGGAGTTTGCCCGCAGGGCAAAATCCCAGCTGGGGATCGACCTTACCATCCGGGATTCTGTGAAGAGTTATATCGTGGAGAAGGGAACGGATCAGAAGTACGGAGCCAGGCCTTTGCGCCGCGCGGTACAGAATCTTCTGGAGGATAAGCTGGCGGAAGCGCTGCTGGCAGGAGAGATCAGCCGGGACAGCGAAGTGGCTGTGGGGATGTCTAAAAAAGAAATAAAATTTATCCCAAAGGCTACAAAATAACCTGGAATTGATATATAATAGGAAAAACAAAAGAAGAACCTTAGGAGGAATACGAAATGGCAGCAGTGAAAGAGCTTTTAAGAGCCGAGGAGGACGGAACGCTCAGTTTTGGCGATTACACATTAGCGGATAAGACAAAACTGGACGGGTTTGAATTCCAGGGCGATCTCTATAAAGTCAAAACGTTTTCTGAGATCACAAAGCTTGAGAGAAACGGAATGTTCGTCTATGAATCAGTTCCGGGAACAGCAGTTGAAAAGTTCCTGGCAACTGAGAAGGAGGTTTCATTCCAGGTGTCAGGCGCGCAGGATGCTCAGTTTACCCTGGAACTGGAGGCGGACAGCGAGTATACGGTATACCTGGACGACGCTCCGGTGGGAGATATGAAGACGAATTTAAGCGGAAAGCTCAGCGTCAGTACAGAACTGGCGGAAGGCAAGAGTGTTGCCGTGAAGATCGTCCGGAAATAGAACTATAGTTAGAAAGATCAAAAGCGCAAGGGCTGCAGACTGCAGCCCTTTTTGCGGCACAGGAGAGAAGAATGGCAAAAGGAAAGAAGACGGTGTTTTTCTGTCAGAACTGCGGGCATGAAGAGTCGAAATGGCTGGGACAGTGTCCGGCTTGCAAGGAGTGGAATACCTTTGTAGAAGAACGGGTGTCTGTTTCTTCCGGGGAGGGGAAGGGAAGCGGACCGGCAGGGGGAAGAGACAACCAGCCGGTGGCGCTTAAAAGCGTTTCCACGGATGAGGATGAGCGGATCCATACCAGGATCGGGGAACTGGACCGGGTGCTGGGCGGCGGGATCGTGCCGGGATCTCTTGTTCTGGTAGGCGGCGATCCGGGGATCGGCAAATCCACTCTGCTCCTGCAGGTGTGTCAGGCATTGTCCGGGATGGGGAAGCGGATCCTCTACATTTCCGGGGAAGAGTCCCTGAAGCAGATCCGGCTCCGTGCCAATCGGATGGGGGAATTCTCAGAGAACCTGTACCTGTTGTGCGAGACCAGCCTGGACACCATCCGGGGCGTGATCGAGAAAAGCCACCCGGATATGGTGGTGATCGATTCCATCCAGACGATGTATAATGAAGAAGTGTCTTCCGCGCCGGGAAGCGTCTCCCAGGTGCGGGAATCTACCAATGTGTTCATGCAGCTGGCAAAGGGACTGAATATTTCCATTTTTATCGTGGGCCATGTGACAAAAGAAGGAACGGTGGCAGGACCACGGGTCCTGGAGCATATGGTGGATACGGTGCTGTACTTTGAGGGGGACCGGCATGCCTCTTACCGGATCCTGCGGGCAGTGAAGAACCGGTTT
Source organism: Massilistercora timonensis (assembly GCF_048354975.1). Classification (NCBI taxonomy): domain Bacteria; kingdom Bacillati; phylum Bacillota; class Clostridia; order Eubacteriales; genus Massilistercora; species Massilistercora timonensis. The sequence goes on from NZ_DBGCJQ010000128.1 coordinate 8,555, forward strand.
GGCTCCACCAATGAGATCGGGGTCTTCGAGATGTGCCGCCAGGGGCTTGTGGAAGTGAAGAATCCCTCGGAATTCATGCTCAGCGGAAAACCGGAGAATGCTTCCGGGTCGGTGGTGGCCTGCGCCATGGAAGGGACCCGTCCCATGCTTATGGAGATCCAGGCGCTGGTGTGCCGCAGCAATTTTGGGATGCCAAGGCGGACGGCCGCCGGGCTGGATTACAACCGGGTCAATCTCCTGATGGCGGTCCTGGAGAAGCGGGCAGGTCTGGAATTGTCCAATTATGACGCTTACGTCAATATCGCGGGCGGTATCAAGATGAATGAGCCGGCGGCGGATCTGGGGATTGTTCTGGCCATTGCTTCCAGCTACAGGAATCGGCCTATCCCGGACGATATGATCGTATTCGGGGAAGTGGGACTAAGCGGAGAGGTCCGGGCGGTTACCATGCCGGAGCAGCGGGTGGCAGAGGCCAGGAAGCTGGGATTCAAAAGCTGTATCGTGCCGGAGGTGTCCATGGGAGCTCTGAAGGGGATCGAGGGGATCCGGATCATCGGCGTGAAGAATGTGAATCAGGCGATCGGAGTGCTGTAGAGCAGGAAAGAAGCGGCGGGATTATTCCTGCCGCTTCATAATATACATATATACATATATACATGAATTAGAGAACTAAAGTTTTACTTGTTGGTTTTATACTCTGATTTGTTTTCACTGACGCGATCCAGAAGAGAATTTGTCTGGGGAAACGGAGATGTTTCATAGAAAGAAATGGGTTCTGGAAAATCAGCGACAATTGGGCTTTCAAACAATGAAAATGGGTCGATGTCAATACAGTCATGTTCCTCTCGTTTTCCTGTGATATCCCAGGCGACAGTTTGATTTAATACCGTTAATTTTTCGCGAAATATTGTTTTATCCTGTAGAATTTTAAACACACCGCCTTTTTCGATAAGTGGTTTTACATCAAGTACTCTCACATTACCGTCATTCATATAAGCATAAACTGTATAATTTTCCCCGGCAACAGCCTGAAACACTTCAGGAGAAAAATGTGTAAAATCTAACACTTTTTTGTTCATAAACATAGCACCTCCTATATGAGAGGATTGATTCGGTTAAGCGGTTTATTGTCTTGTATTATAACTTAAGGAAAATTATTTTGACAGCTTTTTGCTGGATTTTTATTTTAGGTTTTTAGATAATGGTGTTGTTGGAAGTTATACAATGTTGTAAGATGGGATAGATATATGCAAGGAGGTGATTTTATGAGTAGTATGAAAGGGAAAATGCATACAGGAGAACTGTACCTGCCTAACGACAAGGAGATTATGGAAGATCAGACCCGGCGTCTGGACCGGTTGTATGACTATAACATGACCCGTCCTACAGAAGGGGCTAAAAGAGAGGCGCTTCTGAAGGAAATGCTTGCGGAAGTAGGGGAAGGCTGCTATATTGAGCCGCCGTTCCATGCAAACCTTGGGGGCGGGCATGTTCATCTTGGAAAATATGTCTATGCTAACTTCAATCTTACCATGGTGGACGACACCCATATCTATGTGGGAGATTATACGATGATCGGTCCCAATGTGACGGTGGCCACCGCTGGCCATCCCATCTTGCCGGAACTGCGGGAGAAACTGTATCAGTATAATATGCCGGTCCATATCGGAAGAAACTGCTGGATCGGAGCGGGAGCCGTGATCCTTCCGGGAGTGACCATTGGAGATAATTCTGTGATCGGGGCTGGAAGTGTGGTGACAAAGGACATTCCGGAAAATGTGGTGGCTGTGGGGAATCCCTGCCGGGTCCTGCGAAAGATCGGTGAGCGCGACCGGGAATATTACTATAAGGATCGGAAGATTCCTTATGATGAGATCCTGTAAAATCGAAGAAAGTAAAAAAGTAAAGAAAAAAGTAAAAAACCGGTTGACATCAAAAAACGAATGTGCTAATCTAATATAGCTGTCGCTTGAGGCAGCAAAAAGAACCTTGATAACTGAACAATAGACACCAACCCTGAAAATTCTTTAAGAGAAAATTCAGAGAACCGCTTTGAACTGCGAGACAGTTTGAGGCGAACCCAAAACAGTAAAAGGGATAAGGAAGCTAGTTAGTTTTCTTGGACCTGGATGAACTTGATCTTAAGCCTGTATAACAGCAGGCATGAGGTTTTATTACGAGAGTTTGATCCTGGCTCAGG